>QILK01000035.1 GCA_003233345.1 Gammaproteobacteria bacterium
ATTAACATATGTTGCTAGAGTATTTATTCTGAATAATGTATGGATATAGGAGCGGCAATATACTAGTACTCTGCTTAACATATTTAGCCGCTCAGTAGATTGGACGAATATATTATTTAGCTTGCTATTTGCATAATTGTTAGACAAACAAAATGCTGACAACAAATGACAACCCCATTTGCTTGCAAATAGATTGAAATACCTAAAACCAGTAACATATAATCAATAAACCAGTTTATGACTAACTGGAAAAAGATATCCGCTAAGAGAAGATAAACAAAGGAAAATAAATTGATTTTTAAAAAACTGTTTGCAAAAGAAAAAACGGCCTATGATCTATTGCTTGCAGATCTTCTGTCGGTTGATCCACAGAAAGTGATCAAAACGGCTATGATTTTCGGGAAAAAAAATCACCGTCAGGCCATTGAACCGCTCATTTCAGTCCTTTCAAGCCCAAATGAAAAAGTGCGCTCGGCAGCTGCCGAAGCACTTGGTAATTTAGCACATTATGAAGAATCAGCAATGATCACACCGCTTATCGAGGCGTTAGACGACGCATGCGATGAAGTTAGATTTAGCGCTGCATTGGCACTTGGCAAAACTGAAGATGAACAGGCATTGACACCGCTTATTAGTCTACTAAAGCAAGATACCAATCCTTTTGTTCGTGATAGCGCCGCAAAAGCGCTCGAAAATTTCTATTATGAAGAGTCACTTGCATCACTAATCAAAGCACTGAGTGACAACAATGAAATGGTACGCTCGACTGCGGCAGTCTCCCTCAACTCAATTATATTACCGGACCTGATTAATCCAATCGTAAAAATGTCAATACTGCCACTCATTCATTCGTTGAAGGTCATTGACAATAAAGGTCGCTGCGCGGCTGCGGAAGCATTGGGGAAAATTGGCGACAATCGTGCAATCAAACACCTGGAGCGACTTTTAAACGATAAAAAGAAAGAAGTGCAATCTGCTGCTCAAAGTGCAATAAATAATATTCGCGAAATTATTGAATATGAACGTGCGCGCAATGCAAGCATAGATTCCTAGTCCAGCACCTGAAACGATTTACTTTATTTCAACGCAAAAAGACACTGGGTTGATAGGACACCCCACGTTCATCAATAAGACATTCAATGTCAGTAAGAACAAAATGCCTTGCCTGATAACCTTTTTTTATAGTCTTAACGGCGTAAACAAATCCCTTTTTTAATGAATCGGCTTCCACTTCAAATGGTTCCCCAAAATTATCTTCTCGGGTATCGTGCCATAGTACTTTATACTTCATTCTCGCTCCTTTTATACCACCTTGTTACTACAGGTAATCTTATCTAATTATTATTTTAGCCTAGTCAGTAAAATTTCAAGTTACCCACTAACGCTACTGAAGAACTTTAACTTAAAATCCATTTTAATGCACTAAAATCAAAACCACCAACTAAAAATATCGAGAATATACTCAATAAATATTTTTGTCTGTGCCATTCGATACATAGCTGAGAAGACTTTGACCAAGCAATATTCATAAACGAATCGAATGATATTCGTAGAAACAGCCTGTTACTTTAGGCATGAATTAATATTATCCGGATCCAGAAGTTCGCTGATAGGAAAGGGCTCGGCTATTCCATTTCCCTGAATATAATCTACTCCGATTTTTTCTATTTTTTTTCGAATCACATCATTTTCAACAAACTCGGCGATTGTTTTCATGCCTAACACCCGTGCAATTTGATGAATTGATTGAACCATCGCTTCACTGATTGGATCGTCAGCAATTTCCCGAATAAATTCGCCATCAATTTTTAAATAATCTATGGGTAAATTTTTAAGATAGGCTAGCGAGGAAAAACCACTGCCAAAATCATCAAGCGCAAATTCGCAACCAATTTTTTTTAGCTCATTAATCAACATTTTTGCGTTTGATATATCAGAAATAGCCGTGGTTTCTGTTATCTCAAAGCAAATATTCTTTGCATTAATCGAGTATATTTTTAGCTGCTGGTTAATAAATGTTAATAACTCCATATCACTCATTGATATGCCCGAAAGATTAATCGACAGCGCCACTGTTTTTTGACTAAACGCCGCAATTTTCTGTAATGACTTAAACGCGCTGGTAATTACCCACTGATCAATCTTAGCCATCAAATTATAACGCTCGGCAGACGGAATAAATTTGCTCGGCAATACCAAATTGGTTTCCTGATCACCAAGCATGCGTATAAGAATTTCGTAGTGTAATCGCGAATCTGCCTGGGGATCTAGCGCCTGAAAAGGTTGCACATAAAGCACAAACTTATCCTCGTGGAGCGCGTCTAAAAGATACGCCACTGACTCGACTTTTTGCTCTGAAAAGTCGATGGCCTCCTCACCCGACTTGTCTATATGATAACGGTTTTTACCTTGTCTTTTTGCCGTATAGCATGCGCCATCTACCGCCTGTAAAATCGATTCAATTCCGGGTGTATTCTCCGTAATAAAAGAAACGCCAATACTGGCACCAACAGAAAATGTCTTGTCTTGCCATCTGAAAATAAATTTCTTAATACTTTTATTGAGTTGAATCACAGTATTTTTTGCGATATCTGCCGGACAGTATTCTAGTAAAACGGCAAATTCATCACCACCTAATCTAGCCACCGTATCACTACCACGCACATGATTCTTAATCAGATTGCTGATCTGCTTTAAAAGCAGATCGCCGCCCAGATGACCACAACTGTCATTAACCAACTTAAACCGATCCAGATCTATATAGAATATAGTATGTTCCGTCACATCTTTTCGCGCACGGTCAATGGCCGCATATAGACGGGTCTCAAACTCACGACGATTATAGAGGCCTGTTAATGAATCGTGTGTTGCATAATAGGCGAGCCTCTCTTTTTGATTGACTAGCTCTCGGGTAGTTTGCTTGTGACCGATAATTTCTTCTTCTACCTGATACCTATATTGTTTTAGCGCTTGCCGCATCAAATCAAAACGCTTAACCAAATGCCCAACTTCATCTTCATGCGCTATTGGTAGTTTTGCGTCATAGTCTCCTTCGGATAATTTCTCAGATACCAAAGATAGGCGGCGTATAGGACGGCTAACAATCCATTCCAATAGTATCGCGATAGAAAAGACCATTAATATCAGTAACAAAAGCAATAAAGAAAAGAAATTACGCTCTAGTTTTTCGATTTTTTTCAGGTTAGAAGATATATCAACGACGAGCCCAAGCCCCGCTATCTCTCTATCAACAAGTGTAATTTTTTGATATAACATAATTCGATTTTCACCAAAAGTATCAAAAGATTTTGGCGAAATTGGGTATAGCGTCTGTCCAAATTTATTTTTTAATTGAATTTGCTTCCAACTAGGGTTCGCTTCCATTAGTGAATCGAGGGTATCGTGAATATTCGCCAATTGCGCCTGTAACAATAAAGGAATCAAACTTTCGCCAACGCTTTTGAGGTGATTTTGTAACTCAATCGCGTGTTGCGCCTTAACCGACGAGGTAAGTCTTGGAAACCAGTACCACTGAGCATACGATGTAAACACTAGTAGAAATGCGATCAGTGGCAAAAATAATTTTAGTCGTAAACGCATATTGTTTGTATTTTATGACAGTAGAAAATTTAATAGTTACATATAATTGTTCAATCGTTATCCTTAATTTCACCTAATTTAAGCTTCCTAACTGAATCATAGTCCATGAGAGAAGCCTTGGTAACAAAACGCATAGGAACTTTTTTTAGTAACTTATCACCCGAACTCTGTCCGCTAATTCTAATCAAAGATTGTTGTACCCGTCTCATATGCTCGGCAGGCACTCGCGGGTGTGCAACAATAGGATGAGGATTTAAAGCCTGAGTCTCATATATAATACGAATCCGGTTGCGAATCTCGGGCTTTTGGTGATCCAGGGTACTGCGAACCCCTCCGCCTGCTACGGCAAGTTTTTGCACCACATGCAGGTAAACCGACGAGTGAGTTTTAACATAGCGGGGCTTGGTGATAATATTATAATGGCGTTTTAGTTCTGCCCGCAGCAACAATGATGCACCGAGCGCATACGCGGACGGGTACGCTACTGTTTTACCTGACAAGGCCTGTATTGCCTTGATCGGACTATCTTTTCTAACCACAAGAATGCCTTGTAATTTCCGCACGCCGTCTCTAACCAATGGCATATATCCCTGTCTATTATTTGCGCTCACTACGTGATAGGGATTCATATAGGCAAAATCGAAATCACCCGACAAAAAGCGCTTCTCGAAATCTGGAATTTTCGCCGACCCAATCAGCTCAAACTTCAAACCAGTTTCCTTCTCTAATTTTGCCAATATAGGAATCCAGATCCGATACAGTTTTCTTTGTCCATACTGCGGCACAACACCAAAACGGTACACTTTTTTAGTCGATGCTATTCCCGCAGCAGGGGACGCCAAGACTAAAGGCGAAAGTAAATAGAAATTAGCTACCAATATAATGGCGTAAAATAGCGTCATTATCATAGCTAGCCGAACGGTTGTATGCATACAAAAACCTGGTGCGTTTGAGTTTTGCGTTTCTTTCTAAATTTAAGAATAGCACTTTTAAAGTAAATTTCGCCAAAACCAGCGTTTAAAATCCAGATTTTTCAATAATTTGTATTTGAAAACATAATATTGGCCGGAATGATGCAATTAATCACTTTGCCTATATTGACTAATCAATACAGAGTGCTGAAACTACAATTCTGTTTCCTATCGCCTGCCGTGGTTGAAAAAGTAATGCCATAGTAAACGACCCTGTATACGTGCATCGCGGAATTTAGACTAATCGTCTTCGCGCATTACCGCTAGCGCCACTAATTGCAGTGCATCGTCGGTGGTCATACAAATGTGGATAGGCCGACAACAGACATAGCAATCTTCGACATAACGCTGATCGCCCGCCGACGTATCGACACAGGTATCGATTATCTCGTCACAATAGGGACATCGAATAGTTCTGGTGCTCACAAACATTTATATATACTAACAAATTTATTGGACAAGAAGAATTATCTTAGGTATCTTGTTAGCGCCATTTGTTATTATAAAGAGAGCACTCAATGGAACAGTCAACTTACCGATCGGTCTCACTTCTATGGTTATTTTCACTGCTAGTGTGTCTACCCTATACCGCTCATGCTGCGGACACTATATCAAAAACTCTTATAGGGACCTGGAAAGGTAAATGTATAGATATCGGCGCGACCCCGGATGGGCGCTATATTGTTTCAATCGCCACCTATAAACAAGGTAATCAATATCAGGATCAAACGCTCTATTATAAAGATGCTAACTGTAAAACTCGAAGCAGTGGCATTAAAAAAAGCAAAGGGACCTTTAAAATAGGAAAAGAAGTAAAAATGGCTGATGGAAAAAATGCGTATCAAATAGATTATATTATTACTTCAAATTACTACAAAACTCTTCGACTACCATCAGTGCGCATTAAAAATATTATTCATATTGAAAAAGATACCCTAACAATGGGGAAATTGACGCCTTCCACTCTTAAAAAACGGCCTGGTGCGCTGGATCCCAGTAATCCGGCTACCCGTCAATAGTCTTAATAAAACCTCACAATAGCCGCTCTATGAAAGCACTCGTAAAATCCAAGCCCTCACCTGGTATCTGGATGGAAGACAAACCCATACCCAAGGTTGGCACGAACGACGTATTGATAAAAATACACAAAGCAGGTGTATGCGGAACCGATTTACATATTTACAACTGGGATGACTGGGCGCAACGCAATATTCAAACACCGAAAATTCTTGGGCATGAATTTGTTGGCGAAATAGTTGAAATCGGTCCCGGTGTAAGCGGTTATGATATTGGCGATCGTGTCACTGGCGAAGGCCATCTTACCTGCGGTATTTGCCGTAATTGCCGAGCTGGCAAACGTCATTTATGCATTCATTCCACCGGCATTGGCGGCGGACGTGACGGCGCATTCGCAGAGTATATGGTGATGCCTGCCAGTAATTTATGGAAACTACACGCAGATATCAGCTCGGATATTGCCACCATTCTCGATCCGTTGGGCAATGCCGTGCATACCGCGTTATCCTTTAACGTCACCGGCGAAGACGTATTAATCACTGGCGCAGGACCTATTGGTATTATGGCAGCAGTGGTATGTAAATTTGTCGGTGCCCGTCATGTCGTCATTACTGACGTTAATGAATACCGACTCGATTTAATTCGACAACTCAATGCAGGCCTGGCTGTCAATGTCGCTAATGAAAACCTTGACGATATCATTAAAAATCTTAACATGAGTACCGGGTTTGACGTGGGACTGGAAATGTCTGGCAACCCATTGGCCTTTCAGGCTATGCTAAAACATATGTATAACGGCGGCCATATTGCCCTGTTAGGCTTTTTACCACCCAATACCCAAATTGACTGGGATCAAATTATATTGAGAGGCTTATACCTCAAAGGTGTTTATGGCCGGGAAGTATTTGAAACCTGGTATAAGATGACACAACTGATCAAAAGTGGTATGGACATCAGCGCAATCATCACCCACCGTTTTTCTTTTGAGGAATATAAAAAAGCATTTGAAGTTGTTCGTTCCGGTCTCTGTGGCAAGGTTATTCTGGAGTGGGATTAACCATGCCTGAGAACAAAAACAGCTTAATAGCAGACAAACGCTTTCAACAAGAACTCGCTGAAATAAAACAGACTGGTTTATTTAAACAAGAACGCATTATTACCACGCCTCAAAGTGTCAGGATAAGCACCACTCAGACTAATGATGTAATAAATTTTTGCGCCAATAATTACCTTGGCCTTGCCAATCATCCGGAAATTATCGAAGCGGCTATAAAAGCACTGAACAGTCATGGATTCGGTTTAGCTTCCGTTCGTTTTATTTGTGGCACTCAGGACCTGCATAAAGAACTGGAACAGTCTATTGCCCATTATCTTGGCACCGAAAATGCTATTTTGTATTCTTCCTGTTTCGACGCCAATAGCGGATTATTTGAAACATTACTGGATGATCGTGATGCGATTCTCAGCGACGCGCTTAACCACGCCTCGGTAATCGATGGTATACGCCTTTGCAAGGCCAGGCGATTTCGCTATAACCATAGCGATATGGATGACCTTGAGCATAAACTAAAACAAGCCATGAACTGCCGAACGCGTTTAATTGCCACTGACGGCGTATTCAGTATGGACGGTGATATCGCTAAACTTGATCAGATTGTTATACTAGCAAAACAATATAATGCGCTAGTCATGGTCGACGACTCACACGCTACCGGCGTTATTGGCAAACGTGGTCGTGGCTCCGCTGAAGTACACCAGGTAATGGACAAAATCGATATCTTTACATCGACCTTGGGAAAAGCCATTGGTGGTGGTGCTGGCGGTTTTACCGCTGCCAGTCATAACGTGGTCGAACTGCTGCGACAAAAATCCAGGCCCTATTTGTTTTCCAATTCACTCGCACCCGCATTAGTTGCCGCAGCGATTAAAGCATTTGAACTGCTTTCCAACTCTAATAATTTGCGTGAACAATTAGCCAAAAACACCTTGTACTTTCGCCAGGCACTGCAAAAGGCAGGGTTTGATATTAAACCGGGTGAACACCCCATTGTCCCGGTGATGACCTATGATGCAGCCATGGCCCAGACGATGGCGAGCCGACTATTGGAGGAAGGTATCTATGTTATTGGATTCAGCTTTCCAGTGGTTCCTAAAAACCAAGCACGAATACGTGTGCAACTTAGTGCAACCCATACACAAAAACAACTTGAGTTTGCCATCAAAGCCTTTACCCTGATTGGCCATGAACTGAAACTTATCAGCACCTGACTTTCCTAAGCAAATTTATTCCGCTTACTGGTGGGACTTAACGGCTCGACAGTTATTGCCTTTCCACTTCCAATTTTTGACATAACCACGGGAATCAAGGATAAAATGAGTGGAACAGGACAATTGTAAACTATAGCCAGGCTCATAAGTATATTGCAAGGTGGTATAGCCATGACTGTGACCACCATGATGACTATGACCGCCATGATAACCATAATGCGTTTCAGGCGTAACCCGCATATAACCAGCATGTCTTTCAATATACTGTTTATGGTAAATCAGCAAGGTTTCTCTATTGGATAACTTGGCCACCTGATTGGGGATGCCCCAGTTTTTATAGAGATCATCCTTATGCATACTAACATGAGATTGTAAAATAGCCTCATAGTTTACAATTGTGGCGCAACCTGCCAATAAACCAATTATTAGTAGCAACAAAATCTTACTCATGACTTACCTTAATCGTTTGCTTTAATACAGCTTAAATTAATCGATATTACCCAATAAGGAGTAACGCTGATTATTTTATACCACGTACTTAGAAATATCCTAAAAATATGCTCTATTTGCTTAATTTATAGATACATTTACCGATACATTAAAATAGACGCTAGTTGAAGATAATAGTTATAAATATTTCTCTAACTAAAAGTAAATGATTGATTACCCACTAATAATTATTAATTAATAGATATATCTGACTATGTGGATTAAGAAAGCAAAAGCTGAGCTAACAAAACGAATATCAGTAAAAACATCTCTATCATTGATTTTTATGCTTTTTGTAATGGTAGCGATAGTTTTGCTGTGGACGGTAAAAATTAATAAACTGGAATTTCAAAATAACCACTATAAAATTGCAGTACAATCAGTAAAGGGTTCGGCAACAGAAATCAGGCTGTTGATTAGCAGCTTACAAACATCGCTCAATTTAATGGTCCACGGTCACAACAATTTATTTGAAAAACTGGCGAAAAATCCCGACGATACCGCCGCTCACGATATAATTTCGAAATTGATGGGAAAATATTTCCCGGATTTTTATGCGTTCACTATCGCTGACTCTGAAGGCAATGTTGTTTATGATGATTTTGAAGAGCAGGTTGGAGCCCTGTGCCGCAGTGACCTTCGGAAATTTGTAAAGAATAATCTTAGCCATGATTTGTATGTTCATCCCGGGCCTGGCAAATATCATTTTGATATTATGCTAAAGCTAAATTATAAAAATCAAAAACCGGGGGTATTGTTTGTCAGTTTCGAACTGAACTCCATTGCACGTATACTCTCTAGTGCACAAACCCCGGGGCATAATTTATATTTACTCCGTCAAGATGTAAAAGATCTTATCGAGGTCTCCGCAAAGGGTAGTCGGGACAAACTACCCCTTCCATTTAAACTAACCACAACAGAAATGCAATCCGCCTTCTATCAAATACCCGTACGTGGTACCCGCTGGAATTTGGTTGATTTGCCGGATAAAACCCTGTTCTCACAACACGCGTATCACCAGTACCTTCACTTTGGCTGGTTACTAAGCTTGTTCGGATTAATTTGCATACTGATGTTTATACGTATTAACCGTGAGCAAAAACGTCGCTTAGCTGCTGAGAATGCACTACGTCAATCCTGTATAGACCTCGAATGCAGAGTAAAGCAACGCACGCAGGATTTGCTTAACGTCAATACTGACCTGCAAGCACAAATAGAAGAAACAAAAGCAATCGAACAACAAAAAAATAAACTATACCAGGCCATCGAACAGACCGAAGACTCGATTGAAATAGCCAATCGCCAGGGTATTATTGAATATGTCAATCCTGCCTACCTTCATCAAACAGGACTCGAACTAGATGAAATACTCGGTAAACCGTCTAATGAAATAAAACCTAGCAAGAAACAAGGATTTCACAGTCACCTATGGAAGAGTATTACTTCTGGAAATACTTATCGTGACGTCTTTGTTAATTATCACCAAGACAAAAGCGAATATTATGAAGAAAAAACCATTTCGCCCGTTAGAAATGACAATGGTGATATCACCCATTTTGTTGCTACCGGAAAAGATATCACTGAACAGGTCCGGGTTCGTGAGCGCATGGCATTTTTAGCACATCACGATACATTGACTGAACTTCCCAACAGGCTATTGTTAAAGGAACAATTGGAGAGCGCGCTGGTTCGTGCCGACAAAAATGAGTTACTTTGCGCAATATTTTTTATCGATCTTGACAGATTCAAACATATCAATGACAGCCTGGGCCATAATATTGGTGATGAGCTGTTAAAGCTGGCAGCATCTCGGCTAAGCACTTGCATTCGAAAAATTGATTTTTTGGCAAGGTTAGGAGGTGATGAGTTTATTGTCATACTCCAGGATATTCCCCAAATCAACAGTGTTATTAATATCGCCAACAAAATACTCTCTGCTTTCTCTGCACCTTTTAAAGTTCAGAGCCACGAGCTTTTCTGCTCAACAAGTATCGGTATTACTATCTACCCCTTTGACGATAAAAACGAAGATGAAGATACCCTGCTAAAAAATGCAGGCACAGCAATGTATAGAGCTAAATCATCTGGTGGTAACTCGTACAAGTTTTTCTCAAGCAATATGAGAAAAAGTGCTGAACTGCGAATCACGATGGAAAATGCGCTTCATTATGCACTCGATAGAAACGAATTCGAAATTTACTACCAACCAAGGGTTAATATTCATGATCATATGGTAACAGGCGTGGAGGCGCTATTAAGGTGGAACAATCCCGTTTTGGGAAGCGTACCTCCCGATGTATTTATACCAATACTTGAAGAATCCGGAAAAATTAATGCGGTGAGCGAGTGGGTTTTACGAACAGCCTGTATGGATATACGTGGCCTCTCGGGCAACTATTTTCCAAATCTACGACTTGCCGTCAACCTTTCGCCAATTCAATTCAGAAACAAAGAACTCTATTCCATGTTTATTGAAGTACTTAAAGAGACTCATATGGAACCCGGGCGACTGGATATCGAAATTACCGAAAGTCTTTTAATCGATAGTGTCAGTACTGTTGCACGCACGCTGACCTCTTTTCATAATCTTGGAATTAAAATAGCAATTGATGATTTTGGTACAGGTTATTCCGCGCTTAGCTATTTAAAAGACTTTCCGATCGACTGTTTGAAAGTAGATAAATCTTTTGTGATGGATCTTTTTAATCGCGAGGGCAATACCGAGTTGGTTAGAGCAATCATCGCGATGGCCCATAGTCTGCAACTAAACGTTGTTGCTGAAGGTGTAGAAACGATCGATCACCTAAATTATTTGCATAAACTGAAATGTGAAGAAGTGCAAGGATATCTTTTTTCAAGACCGATCCCTATTAAAGAGCTAAACATCTGGCTAAAATCATTGGAAAACCTATTTACCGAAAAATTTTATTGTTTTAATAAAAATAAACGAGCAGGATAACCTTCAATAATAGCATTGCTTACCAGACTATCTCCTCTATACATTTACTACTTAAGAACTTATTTGCCTGACTAAAATGTTTATTACCAAACCAATAGCCCTGATTGGCACTAAGCGGCGAAGGGTGACCACTTGATAATACACAATGTTTTAGTTTGTCAATTTTTGCTCCCTTTTTCTTTGCAAAACCTCCCCATAAAAGGAAAACCAAATCATTCTTGTCAGCAGACATTTCACGAATCACCGCATCAGTAAATGTCTCCCACCCCTGTTTTTGGTGCGATCCCGCCTGGCTTTCTCGAACGGTTAAGGTCGCGTTTAATAACAACACACCCTGCTTGGCCCAACGCTGCAAATCTCCTGTATCAGGAATAGGAACACCTAGATCTGCCTGCAATTCTTTATAAATATTCTTTAATGAAGGTGGGGCTTGAATCTTGTCACTGACTGAAAAACACATGCCATTAGCTTGCCCCAGTCCATGGTAGGGATCTTGGCCTATAATAACAACCTTTAGATTACTTAATGAGCAATGACTAAACGCATTGAAAATATGCGACTGCGGCGGAAAACAAGTATATTGCTTATACTCCTGATCCAGAAATTTTTTCAGATCTTTGAAATAGGGTTTGGCGAGCTCTGCCGACAACAACTTATGCCAACCATCAGATAGTTGAGGTACAATCATGCTTATATCTATCCCTAAGTACTGGTCAAAAAAATTGGAATAGGCTGTATACTATTCATAAACTTTTTACCGAAACATACCAGCACTTGATCACCAACAATTTAAAATTATACTTTGGCGTCAATTACCCAAGTATCATGCTTGTTACAAACAGATAATACATGAATTTTACCTGAATATTTAAGACTATGTTTTGACACTGGCGTTTTGTCTTTTTTCGGATCAAACATTTTTTCACTTAGAACATTGTATTTTTCATCCAATACAATATGTTTCACAATATAATGCTCGTAACCTTTCATTTCATGCGGTGTCGTCACCGTTACTTCTACTGCATCACCGGCTTTTTTACTTACAATCGTTGGCAAATGACCGGCGGCCTTCTTTGCCCACCTGCCGGGATTAGCTTTGCTATAAACAAAGCCAGCGCTCGCGACACTGGAAGTTGTAGCTGATACCACCGTGGACACGCCAACTGCTGATGCAGCAGAGGCCACTGCTGAAATTTTTAAAAAATCCCTTCTATTCATAAGCTTTTGATCCTTATTGTGAGATATTTTCACTAATTGTTATTTACTCGCTTATTTTCCTAATTAAACGATTAATAATATATTAACACTGTTTAGTAAATATAGTATTTTACTATCAAGCAAGTAACGAACATTAATTGAATTGCTCAAACATGTAAACGATTTTATTTTTTAATGTATTAATAGAAATGACGATAATGTTTATTACTCGTTTTCATCTACAGGGGAACTTATGTCATAATATCCCCTGCAAGCATGATTGTAATACCAATCATGGTAAGCCAGTAAATTAAAGTACAGGAATATGCCGTGGGTAAAAATATAGCAAATGATTTAGTTTCAATTTTGGGAAACGATCCATTCAACCAGCAAGCCTGGCTGGTATTTAGCGATAAATTACAAAAACAAGGTGATATTCGCGGTGAAATAATTTCCCTGGAAATTGCGCTTGCCGATAAGAAAATTGAACGAACAAGCAAAATAGAAGGTTTGCTTGAAGAATATTATGAAAACAATATTCCCAAATGGCTGGGTAGCGAATTGTATCAGGCCACACTGGATAATAAACTTTCATTTAAATGGGATTATGGTTTTCTTGACACCATTACTATCAAAGAACCTGTCGATAACGAGTTACTTGAAAATCTGTTCGCAATTGATGCCGCTATACCCGTTACCTCACTACACATTACTGACGAGGATGTTGATGAAATACCTAAATCGATTAAAAAGCTGCGCTATATCACTGAACTAAGTTTTAAGGATAGTTATCTAGGTGAGCTAAACGATAATCACAAGCAAATTTTCCAGACAATAAAACCAACTGAAGTCGATCTAAGCAACAATGGTTTAGAAGAATTTCCTGAATGGTTTGGAAAATGCAAGTATATTAATTGTCTTGATCTAAGCGATAACCCGATCGAATCCTTTCCAGAGTCAATGGGCAAACTTGTGAATATCGAGCACCTTGTATTAACATCATGTGATACCTCTCAATTTCCAGAATGGATACGAAAACTTAAAAACTTGCGTAGTTTGAACTTGGACAATTGCTATATATCAAATCTACCTCACTGGATAGGTGAACTGGAAGAACTAGAACATCTAACATTAAAAGACAATTCGCTCTCCAGATTACCCGAGTCATTTGCCAATCTTGGCAATCTCACAGAACTTAACCTGGATGAAAACCAGTTTTCCAGGTTACCCTTATCCATAGTGCATTTAAAAAATCTGGAAACATTGGTACTTGAGGACAATAATATTGTCCAACTTCCGGAATCAATATCTAATTTACGAAATCTGAAAATACTCGATCTTGATAACAATGAACTAAACAACCTGCCTAACTCTTTCGGTCAGCTAAAGAATATTAGAGAGTTACACCTGTCTGATAACGGGCTAAAAATACTGCCTGAGTCGATGAAAGACTTAGTCGATCTAACGACGCTCAGAATATCCGGGAATAATCTACGCTGGCTACCTGATTGGATATCGACGTTTACAAAGCTCGATACACTGGCAATTGGCGAAAACAACTTATCAGAATTACCTGAATGGATAGGGTCGTTTAACAAGTTGAAAAAATTATATGCATTTAGTAATAGTTTGAGTAACCTGCCCGACTCGATGGCCAATCTTACAGAGCTGAGAAAATTAAACCTTGGCGATAATCGTTTTGAAGATCTACCGGACTGGTTTAGAAATTTTCACAAGCTCAAGTTGTTAAACCTTAGCAATAATATTTCCAACCTGACTGGAGACTGGCTCGGTGAGCTAAAGAAATTAAAAAAATTAGAGCTAGAAAACAACCAAATTGATGCAATCCCTATCTGGTTTGAGAATCTGCAACATTTGCAATATTTAGACTTGAGCAACAACAATATTACCTCAGTCCCAACACAGATTTGTAGTCTGGTTAATCTCGAATCATTATCTCTAAATAATAATCAAATTAAAGATCTACCTGACTGTTTCGGCAATCTAGGCCAATTAGATGAATTAAATCTAAGTGAAAATTATCTAAGCAAGCTACCCGACTCGATTGGACAATTACTACAATTAACCGAAATCGACCTGTCCAACAATGAACTTGCGCGCTTGCCAGCGTCAATTGGAAATCTGCTAAAACTGGATGATATTAATTTGGAAAATAATCGCCTCGTAGACCTAACTGACAGCCTGGGTAATCTGGAAATTAGTTACCTGCAAATCGATGGTAATCGATTGACCTCATTACCGCCGTCACTTCAAGACGAACATGATTTAAGTGGCCAGGATGTCTAAAAAACAGACAGTTCTAACCTTCAGCTAATTTGGTTTTAAGCTATCACTGGATTCCGGAACAAGTAAAGAAAAATCTAGTCATAAAATGTTTTTACGCTACGCCAATAGACCCCTTTTTGATCAGTATCTTTGTATTCAAGTTCGTTAACTTCTTCTATCTGCATATTTCCCCTCAGGTCCTTGTCTTCAAATGCAGCAACATAGTCCAGCGCTTCATCAAGATCATCGGCAATAATATCGTAACTAACAAAGTAACCACTGGCATCAGTGTATTTGTTGCTGATTTCAGGCAATTTACATTCGACCAGTAATTGATAGTACTTGCACTCGGTTGAAGTTATCGAATCAATATCACGTACCAAGGTTAGTAGTGCGTCATTGCTTATGTTGTCTAAAAGTTGCTCCATAACCCAGATTTTTACCTGTTGCTTGTCTTCACCTTTACTCAATTTAATACTACCGAGACTAGCAGTCATTCTTCCAACAGCATCCAAATCTCGCTCACTAAGCGCTGATATATCACGACATGACTGCATTGTTTTTTCCGCCAAACTGGCGGCCTCATCGATCTTATCCAGACAGAATAGTGACGAGATTTTTATATCAGTGCAACAATAGGCAAAGTCTTCGTCTTTTATTGTACTGAGTAACACCAGCGCCTTATTATAATTTCTATTTCGATAATGTAATATCGAAAGATTTAGATTAACTGAATCGTCTATCACGCCAACACAAGTGAGCGCATTTTTATAAGCCGCATTAGCTTTTTGAAATTCGTCTAGATCTGAATATAGATTCCCTAACAATTGCCAATTAATCCAGACGTCGTCAGCAAAACCCATTCCACGCTCTAACAAATCCACTGCCGCAATCGTCTCACCAAGCGAGTCCAATGCAATTGCGCCAATTTCGAATGCGGCTGTATAGCGCATTTCCTCAAGCTGACGCGAAATCTCCAGAGCCTGTTCGTATTCTCCTTCATCTAAATATGCGTAGGCCGTATCAGCGAGCTTTTCTGATTTTAAATTTTGAATATTAACCACTTCAGTATCTTTTATGTCTTTCACTCAGGGTGTCCTATATTAAATATTAATCAAGTCAACTCATTTTTTACTCTGCTAAATTTCGGTGACTGCCACAATAACCTTTACCAACGAGCGTTAACACATACAAAGCTGAGGTCATCGTCGGGCCGGGAACGTCCCATATGCGATTGCACCTTCACAAGCACGGCCTCCTTAAGTTGCTGCGCCGAAACTTGTTCTTCTAAATTCACCAATAAATCAGTAATAGCGGACTCTTCAAGCATGACACCGTCTACGCTTCGAAGCTCCGAAAGCCCATCCGTATAAGCAAACAAAGTAGAATTCCTGGGAAAGCGCAACATTTTTTTGCTGTACTCTATCTCTGCCTGAATGCCTAAGATCGGTGCTGATGCGGTTAGTTCGGTAATACCTTCTCCAGGCATAGACAGCAGAGGCGGGTTATGCCCGCAATTAATATATTCCAGCTTTTTCTCTCCTTGACAAAATTGTACTAAGGCCAGGGTAATAAAACGCCCTCTCGCACTGGCCTTGAGTACAGCAAGATTTAACTCAGTCGCAATTTCTTCAATGGTTACCCCTTGTTTACCTAGCACCTGGACTATCGCCTGTATATTCGACATTAATATCGCCGCTGCAAATCCTTTACCGGAAACATCCCCGATCGCCATTAGCCAGTCGCCATTTTCCCTTTTAACAAAATCATAATAATCACCACCCACGGCACGACTTGGAAGATAGAAGCTTGCGACATCCAGATACTCAATATCAGGATTTTTAGGTGGGATCAATTTTTCTTGAAGTTCAGCTGCCTGCTCCAATTCCAGATTTTGCTTATCAGTATTTACCTGACTTTGAATACCACTTGCAGCAGTGAGGACCGCCTTCTTAGCAAAATACGTGAAGAACGCACAAATACCACCAACGACGGCATAAATCATCAAAATGGCCAGCAGCTGATGTATTTGATATCCACTACCCGAATCTGTTTTTATTAAAACTCCATATACCAGGTAAAACCCCAGTATCGCAAGACCCCCACTTAAAATACATAAACGCGGGTTTATCGATAAACTGGCAGCGGCAATAATAATGACATACATCAAGGGTGCATAGGATGACAGTGCAAACCTCGATCCTAATTGACTTTCACTCATATAAAGAAAAAAACTGGTCATGGAAATTTGGTAAATAACGTCGACATAGCGCATTGCTGGATGATAAATTTTAAAATGTATCGAAAAATATTTGGCGCAAAACCATAGAAGAAAAACGGCGGCTGTCATATGCATAAACATTCGATAATATGACGTTAACCCGGAAGAAACCACCAGTGCCACAACATAAATAATCAACACACCCGCGCCCATTAGCAACGCCGCATATTTTTGCAGTTTCTGCTCTAAGCCTTGCCAGCGTGATTCGATGTCAGCCAAGTAATCGTTGGGTTGTTGTTTTTTTGCAAGTATATCCGCCCGCAAAACCTGGCTAATGGGTTCCTCGCTCGTTAGACAAGGTTTGACTAGCCGTGATCTTGGCATACTGCCTGCCTCTCTTTGCATCATGTCAGATTCATTCTTTGATAAACACCAGTCTGCCGTTTGATTCTATAAAAACTATCCCGATATTAGCACAACCAGAACACTACATCTCAACAACCTAGTGCGCTGCCCAACTAGTTTTTCGTATATAATGTGTTTATCCATAATTCTGACTCCACGAAAAACTGTGCAAGTATTCAATATAGTAGCCCGGACTTTGCGCAGCAAACGCCGGGGAAAGGAATTGGATTCGAAATTCAATTAAAACAGGCGTGTACGCAAGGTAATCGGTAGCTGACTAAGACTGGGGGAAATCTAATGTTCGTTCTCCCGGCGTTCGCTGCGCGAAGTCCGGGCTACTAGTCGATTATGATTGGAAAGGAATCCGTAACAAATAGTTTCAGCTATTAACGCCAACCTGAGCCGAAACGCTATATTCTGTATCATCGTTGCTTATAAATTCTCCGGCCACATAGAGTGTAGTGTGAGAATACAGCTTACAACGCATACTCAATATCGGATTGTCCACCTGATTTTCCTGCAAATAACCAAAGCGTATACACGAAATCAGTTGCTTTATATTAATATATTTTCCTTGTAACGTGCGTTGCCCATAATTTATTTTAGATTCGCCTATCAACGCCAACGACTTGCAGCTAAGTGCCGTCGCCGGTAATTTTTGCAACTGGATGGTCACCGGAACTACCGCACCATTTTCCGCTATCGGAGCTGCCTTGATTGAAATACATTTTACGTTACTGCGCAGCCAATCAGGATATAAGCGATCCATCAGCGCATCGATATTTCCCGGGTTTGTTTTCGGATTAATCCGACTATAACTCGGGGTAGTACTAACACACCCACCCCCACACGCGCGCGCTTCAATTGGTATTGCTAATGCGCCTGCAGCCGCTAGTAGCAGTCTATTGAATCTTCGTCTACTCATACTATTGATACTATCCATTGAGTTTTCCTGATTTTATTTACTTTGTTATCTAAATCGAGATTATACAAACCTAATCGCAATACTCGGGCCATGTGAGAACTACTTGTTATATTAGTAAGATAGGACTATTACAATCCCTGGCTATCGCGGTTAAGCTTGCATTTTGAAACTGCCTATTGCGAATTAAAACCAAACAATAAGTATATCAAGTTTTTATTATCGCCAAGCTGCATATGAATTTTATTAATCATGTGGTATATATAATCACTATTGTTCTCTCGAACGGCTAAAATTATGCGTGAAGAAATCAGACACAAATTGGTTGAAGAAATTACAGATTGGCGGCATCGCGGGTTAATCGATGATGAATTAGCAAGTATTCTTGACAAACGCTATCAGGATCCCGGGCGTTTTCTCCATATTATTTTAAAGTGGCTTAGCCTTTTTGCGATATTACTGCTTGGCGGTGCCGTCGTGGCACTGGTGGGACTAATGGTAAAGGACGACCCAATTATATTCTTACTATTTTTATTAGCCGTGACAATGGTTACCTGGATTATAGGAAAATCGCTGGTCATTGCGCCAGAACAAAAGTATGCATTCACGGGGTCTATACTAATCACGCTATCGCTAGTAGGACTATTTGCTAGCCTATCGGGTTTTATGCTCACTGGCGATTTTGCCAGTTCCAGTAAAAACATAGGTTATATTTATTTGATATCAATTACCGTCGCATCGCTAGCAGCGTTTTTTACTGCATATAAATATCATCTACGTTGGCCACTCATTCTTGCGTTGCTATTATTTTTCCACGGACTGGGTAACTGGCATAGCTATGGCGGTCACGGCAACTATTTTTTAAATATCAAAGATGCAAAACTAACCGCTGTGCTGGCACTGATGGTGATAGCCGTTGGCTGGTGGCATCAGAATCGACTGGAAGAAAAACAACTCAGCAAACATAATGGCTTTGGACACATTATTCTGATGTTTGGTTTGATCTATTTAAATATACCACTGTGGATACTAAGTCTAACAAGAGACGATCTACTATGGGTCCTGGTATTTACCGGCGCGGCGATCGCTCAAATTGTTGTCGGTGGAATACTAAAAGACAGCCGCTTTACCGGATTTGGCGTAGTCTTCCTCGGTATCAGCATGTATACCCGGTTTTTTGAACACTTCTGGGATCGCATGTCAGCAGCACTATTTTTTTTCGCCGCCGGAATAGTCGCGATGATACTCGGATTTTATTTTGAAAAATTAGCAAACAAAAATATGGGGCACAATGATGAACCCGGCTAAATTCAACAAAGCAGTATGCGACCAACTTGAAGAGCTACATAGAGACGGCTTGTTGACCCAAAAAATATTTGCCTCGCTAAAAGCGCAATATGTCACTGACCGTTGGGACTGGGTATCGCTGGGACGTTGGTTTTTAATATTTGGCGCCATCAGTGTCACCATCGGTGCATCAATATTTATCAAAGATATTTTTGACTTTACGTTAAGCAAGCTCGCTGTGTCACTTGCGCTTGTTATGACCGGTTTATTTATCGGTGGCTGGCATTTAAGGCAAAAATCCTATTCCTGGACCGGGAAGTCAGTCGAGCTAATAGCAGGGATGGTGCTAATTGGTCTGACCTTCACGCTTGGTATTATTTATTCCAGCGGATCGGGCAACTGGCCAGCACTATTATTAATCGACTTGATAGTGCTAATAGGCCTGACCTATGCGCTTAACAATGTTTTACTTTTAATCCTATCCGCAGTCATCTTTTTTATCTGGTTTGGAGGCGTCACTGGCTATGCCAGCGGCTGGCAAGCCTACTGGTTCGGAATGAATTACCCGCTTAGGTTTTTAATGGCATCAGTCGCGATCATCGCCATCGCATTGTTGCACCGTAATAGTGAAAAAACGATACTAAAAAACTATCAGGGATTTTTTAAGGTATGGTTATCAGCAGGTAGTTTTTTTGCTGAAATGTCTTTGTGGTTAATGTCGTTATTCGGAAATTTTAACTCGATTTTTTCTTACCATAAAACATATGCAGCAGAGCTCTTGCTGTTCAATCTACTGTGGGCGGGCTTTAATATTGCCCTATTATACGCTGGCACTCGGTATTCCTTACGTATGCTCCGAGGTTATGCCATCACTTTTTTGCTTATTCAAGCCTATACCCTGTTTTTTAGATATATCATCAGCAACATGGAGGCTATTTCTGCATTATTTTTAACCGGTGGTATTACCTTGATGCTAGTAATAGTGATAGAGAAAAAGCGTCGGGCAATGAATTAAGTAGCCC
>QILK01000245.1 GCA_003233345.1 Gammaproteobacteria bacterium
CTACCTTCAAGGTTTTTACATCCGCTTGTTGCAGTCCAAATTGCTCGGGGCTTATTTCATAAGATTCAATTTTATTATCCACCAGCTCGGCAACAAAGGTTTTACTGCCGATACTGATCTCGTCCATCCCATCTTGCGCATGGACTACCAGCACATGTTCACTACCCAGTTCCTTTAAAACTTCAGCTAGCGGTACCAACCACTTCTTACTAAAGACACCCAATACCTGATTCGGTGCATCAGCTGGGTTGGTTAGCGGGCCCAGCAAATTAAAAATGGTGCGTACCGCCATTTCCTTGCGTGGGCCGATGGCGTGTTTCATCGCACTATGATGCATTGGCGCAAACATAAAACCGACGCCGGTTTTAATAATACATTGCGCTACTTCTTCTGCCGATAGCGATAAATTAACACCGGCCTTTTCCAGCAAGTCTGCGCTTCCTGATTGACTCGACACAGAGCGGTTACCGTGTTTCGCCACCTGCACCCCGGCCGCTGCCGCAACCAACGCACTGGCGGTAGAAATATTAAACGTACTGGCGCCATCACCACCGGTACCGCAAGTATCAACCAAATGCGCGCTATCGACTTCCACTTTTTCAGACAAGCCACGCATAACACCCGCTGCGGCAACTATTTCATTAACGGTTTCGCCTTTCATTCGCAGCCCGATCAAAAACCCGCCTATCTGGGCATCGCTTGCCTTACCGGTCATGATGATGCGCATGACATCTATCATTTCATCACGGCTTAAGTCGTGCCCTTCTGTGACCATTTTGATCGCTGTTTTAATATCCATGATTGAGTCCTTTTATTTTTTTCATCTGCTATCGAGGAAATTTTTAAGCAACTTATGTCCATGTTCAGTGAGTATCGACTCTGGATGAAACTGAACACCTTCAATATTAAAATGCTTGTGTCTGACACCCATGATCTCATCAATATTTCCATCTGCATTTGCAGTCCACGCAGTCACCTCAAAGCAGTCAGGCAGGCTGTTTTTTTCTATCACCAATGAATGATATCGCGTAGCCTGAAACGGACTATTGATATCACTAAATATAAATTTTTCGTTATGTAGCACCTGGGAGGTTTTTCCATGCATAATGTTATTCGCGTGTACTATTTTACCTCCGAATGCCTGTGCGATGCTTTGGTGACCCAGACAGACCCCCAGAATAGGCACTTTGCCAGCAAACTGTTTTATTGTCTCTACTGAAATACCGGCTTCATTAGGGGTACAGGGACCCGGCGAAATCACAATATATTCCGGTGCCAGTTTTTCAATATCATTGACACTTATGTCATCATTGCGGACAATTTTTAATTCTGCACCCAGCTCACCAAAATACTGAACCAGGTTATAGGTAAAGGAATCGTAATTATCAATCATTAATAACATAGTTAGTTGGCTATCCTATTCTATCTCGCTTGATATACTTCTATTTCTCTTGCTATATTTCACTTAAAATATTTCACTTAAAATATTTCACTTAAAATATTTCACTTGGTCTATCAATCTATTGATGAACGCTATCTAGACCGGCCTCAGCCAGAGCCACGGCACGAAAAACGGCTCTGCCTTTATTCATCGTTTCTTTCCATTCATAGGCCGGGATAGAATCGGCGACGATACCTGCGCCTGCCTGTATGCTGAGCACACCGTTCTTAATAATGGCAGTGCGTATGGCGATAGCCGTATCCATATTGCCAGTCCAGGACAAATAACCTACCGCGCCCGCATAGATACCACGCTTAACCGGTTCCAGTTCATCAATAATTTCCATTGCCCGGATTTTTGAAGCACCACTCACCGTGCCCGCCGGAAAGGTCGCCCGCAATACATCCATCGCCGTCAGTCCCGGCTTTAACTGGCCAATCACATTGGACACTATATGCATGACATGCGAGTAACGCTCGACAATCATTTTTTCTGTCAATGTGACACTCCCTGTCTGTACAACCCGACCTATATCATTACGACCGAGGTCGATCAACATCAGGTGTTCTGCCAGTTCCTTTGGATCTGATAATAGTTCCTGCTCCCATTTGCTATCGTCACTTTCATTATCGCCCCTTGGACGTGTTCCGGCGATTGGTCGTACCGTTACTACATTATCTTCCAGTCGCGTCAATATTTCTGGTGACGAACCGACAACCTGAAAATCGTCGAGATCCAGATAATACATATAAGGCGATGGATTCAGACTACGTAATGACCGATATAAATCCAGAGACTCACCATGATATTTAATGGACATGCGCTGCGACAAGACTATCTGCATGACGTCACCGTCAACAATATATTGCTGGCAACGCTTGACGGCCTGCTCAAATCCTTGCTGGGTAAATCCGGAAACAAAATCCGCCTCTTTAACCGTCACCCTGGAATCTTTGACTGGATAGCGAAGAGTCTCATTGCGTAGACGGGAAACCAGATAGTCTAACCTTTCTTTGGCTTTTTCCAGTGCATTATCAGTCTCCGCCTGGGCGTGCGTAATCAAATATATCTTTCCAGTCAGATTATCAAAAACCAATACTTCGTCGGAAACCATTAATAATATATCCGGCGTCTCCAAAGGATCAGGGTTGGAACAATGTTGTAGTTTTTTCTCGATATACCTCACTGTATCGTATCCAAAATAACCGACCAGGCCGCCGCTAAAGCGTGGTAGATTGTCAACGACCGGTACTTTTATCTGCTGTTGATACTGCTCGATCCATTGCAATGGATCAGCGACTTCATGCGACGCAATCACTTTTCCTGACGCAAATACATTGATTGTATGTCCGCTGATTTTTATCACCGTCTTGCAGGGCATGCCAATGATAGAATAGCGGCCCCACTTTTCACCGCCATACACAGACTCAAATAAATAGGAATAGGGGCCTGAGGCCAGCTTTAAATACGCACTGAGTGGCGTATCAAAGTCCGCCATCACTTCACGCATCACCGGTATTCGGTTATAACCGGAAGCTAAATAGGCTTGGTACTTTTCTGGTGTCATGGTCACTCTCGGGTATCTTCCAAGTTAGTCACCGCCACGAGAATGCCTACCTGCTATTTGGCGCTACTCGCATCAGTTTGGTCTTAATATAGACCCAATTTCAGTTACAATTGGCGAAGTTGTTGGAGAGATAGAGTAGGCGGCTATCGCCATCGCAGATATTTCTGCTCAAATTTTTGTTGATCCATTATCTTCATTGAACCCTTGTAAACTAACCGGTATTGTCTTTTAATGACCTGGGTAATAATCTAACAATCTCATCCATGCTGTCAACCACTACGTCTGGATTCGACAAAGCGATATCCTCTCCATGATTATAACCATAACTAACACAAGCCATTTGCATACCTGCTGCCCGGGCTGCGGCAACATCGTGCTGCGAATCACCAATCATTAACGACGTTTCCACACTAACCTCTAACTTTTCTGCAGCATACAAAAGTGGCAGCGGATCCGGTTTTTTCTTGGCTAGCGTATCGCCACTGATAACGATCGAGAAGTACTCTGCTATTCCTTTTGCCTGCAATAGCGGAAGGGTAAATCTTTCAGCCTTATTAGTCACACAGACAAGTGCATATGCATTTTCCTGAAACCAGGCTAATGCCGTTTCAACACCTGGATACAACACACTGCGTTTACTGGCATTCTCGCCATATAACTCATTAAAAATCGATAGCGCACGAGCAAACAATTGCGCTTCCGGCTCCTCTTCAAGCGAGTTGGTCAACGCACGTTTGACTAGCTTATCAACACCGTTACCTATCCATTCACGAACTGCTTCTTCTCCGCGTTCCGGCAAGCCCAGCTGCAACAACATTTTATCGGCACAATAAGCCAGGTCCGGCACACTGTCTACCAGTGTGCCGTCTAAATCAATGATAATTAAATCGGGATTATACTTAAGCACCGACTAACCTGCCTTAGCTATTTCAGCTCTCATTTCTGCAATCACCGAATCATAGCGATTAGCATCGTTGTCATTTCGAGCACCAAAAATAGCCGAACCCGCTACAAAAGTATCCGCACCTGCCGCTGTGATCTCGCGGATATTATTAACCTTGACACCGCCATCGATTTCCAAACGAATATCGCGGCCACTATCATCAATAATTTTTCGCGCTTCCCGAAGCTTGTCCAAAGCGGATGGGATAAAACTTTGACCACCAAATCCGGGGTTGACTGACATCAATAAAATCATATCAATCTTGTCAATAACATGTTTCAGACAGTCTAAAGGCGTCGCTGGATTAAAAACCAGCCCGGATTTACAGCCATTTTCTTTTATCAACTGCAAGCTGCGATCGATATGCTCGCTGCCTTCAGGATGAAAAGTAATATAGGTCGCACCGGCCTTGGCAAAATCTGGAATAATGGCATCGACGGGCTTTACCATCAAATGCACATCAATGGGTGCGGTCACGCCATGCTTTCGCAGTGCATCACAAACCAATGGTCCTATGGTTAGATTGGGTACATAGTGATTATCCATCACATCAAAATGTACTATATCTGCCCCTGCTTTAAGCACCTTGTCGACTTCTTCGCCCAAACTGGCGAAATTCGCTGACAATATTGACGGTGCAATCATAAAATCTGATGCCATATATTTGCCCCTCTAATTCTCTATCGTGTTTCAAATAAGCTATTATACATTTAATTACCCATTTTGATTATTTTGCTTTGCCATTGCACATAAAATCTGCTCGTGGAGGTAATAATGCGACTTATATTTTATTATAAGTCATTGCTGGTGCTGCTCTTTTTACTCCCGTTAACCGTACTGCACAGTGCTGAAAACAAAGCTGGAAATAAAATTATAAAAAAGGCCGAAAATAAACAGGAAGCCCAGTGGACATTACTGTTGAAAAAAAAGCTAAACCCTAAAGAAATAGTTACTTTGACCGCAGATAGCAAGCAATTTTTGGCATTATTCCAGGCACCACGAAGTGCAAAAACAGCAGGTGCAATTATAATGCTACACGGCCAGGCGGCACACCCAGACTGGCCCGATATCATACAGCCACTGCGGGAAAAACTACCGGACTACGGCTGGGCAACATTATCAGTACAACTACCAATACTAGCAAAATCCAAACCTGTAAAAGATTATACAACATTGCAAAATACAGCAAACCAGCGTATCCAGGCGGCATTAGTTTTATTAAAAAACAAAAAATATGACCCCATTATTATCCTTGGATATGGACTGGGCGCAAATACAGCTTACCACTTTATTGCAAAAACACCCAAATCCAGCATCAAGGCATTAATCAGCATTAGCATGCTACACTCCGAAACCGTTAAAGCCTTTAGCTCGGTAACCGCGCTATCAGATTTCTCAGTCCCGGTATTCGACATCTATGCATATAGCGATAGAATTGATATTCTTAAAGGTGCAAAAAAACGAAAAATGCTTGTCTATAAAAACAGACAAACAAGAAAATCCGCTGAGGCCAAGAAAAAACGTCCCGCGTACCGCCAGTTGGAAATAGAAGGTGCTGACCACCGGTTTACCGGTTACGAAAACAGACTGGTCAAACGCATTCGAAGCTGGCTTTTTACTCAATTTGGAAAAAAATAATTATGAATGACATTATTTACGGTATTTCATTTGCGCTACATTTGCTATCAACAGTGGTGTGGATTGGGGGAATGTTTTTTTCCTATATGGCACTAAGACCGGCTGTGGTACAAACGCTGGAAGGCCCGTTTAGACTCAAACTCTGGGGTAATACGTTATCGCAATTTTTCCCGTGGGTTAATATTTCCATTATTTTATTAATCACCTCTGGTCTGGTCATGCTTTATACCCGAAATATCCAGCTCGTGGCTTATCTGAAAATCATGATTGGGCTTGGTGTGGTAATGATGCTTATATTTGGCCATGTCTATTTCGCCGCCTTCAAGAAACTCAAGCAAGCAATCATTGTCGAAAACTGGGAAACCGGGGAAAGCAAACTCGCACAAATACGCAAGCTTATTGGAATCAACCTAGTACTGGGCTTAATACTGGTGACAATAGTCGGTATCGCAAAAAACCTCTAAAAAGTATTCAACGTAGTCCGGGCTACTATAAGTTTCGGTCTTTTTTAATAACGTCATAGGCCGTGGTGATTTTCTGTGATTTTTTTTTGGCGATTTCCATCATTTCTTCAGGCAATCCTTTCGACACTAGCTTGTCCGGGTGATGCTGGCTTATCAAACGTCGATAGGCCTTTTTAATTTCCGCCTTGGACGCTGTTTTTTCAATACCAAGCACACTATAAGCGAGATTCAATTCAGACTGATGATTACCTTGTTGTCTGTAACCTTTCCCGGAACGCTGCTGGTGAAAAGCCTGCTCGGCCTGGATGCGCCCCAGTATCGATTGCAAAGAAAATACTGAAAACCCAAGCTGGGATGCAATCGCTAACAATAGCTGTTCTTCGGTATCATGTAATTCGCCGTCAGCCATTGCCGTCATAATCTGTATTTCCAAAAACATTTGGATCAGATTATTATTCTGATGGCATTCAAGCCGAAATTGTTCCATAACCGCATCAAACGGAAAGTCAGACTCCTTGCCTTCGTTAAACAATTCCCTGGCTGCCCGCTTTTGCTCTGGAAGCAGGTTCATCTGCTCCATTACATGATTCGCCAACTGAATTTCATCCGGTGTTACTTTGCCGTCAGCCTTGGCGATACATCCCATAATGGAAAAGGTCGCGGTAAAAAAAACAGCCTGAGTGCGTTCAGTATCGCCGGCGATATTGTCTCCGGTATCAATCGAATCAAGACCCTGATCAAAGAGATGACCGACAACGACACCCAGTATTGCGCCGATAGGTCCCATGGTCGCGGTGCCGAGCACACCACCAATCAATTTTCCCCACCAATTCATTATTCTATTCCACTTTTAAATTTTATAATCTGTTTAGGTATAAATCCGAATGTGGCTTAGGATAACAAAAATCAAGGCTTCAAGCTGTTATAATAGGCGGCAATATTCTCTATATCTTCTTTGCTTAGTGTTTTTGCCCAATAGCGCATTTGCGCATCTTTTCTTGCGCCTGTTTTAAAGTCTTTTAGTTGCTTGATGAGATAACCTTTATTCTGACCGGCAAGATTAGGCCAGTTATCATTAGTACTAATTCCAGACACACCGTGACAGGATACACACGTGTTTGCTTTAGCTTTGCCTGCTTTAAGATCTGCGGTATAGGCCAAACTGCTCATCATGCTAAAAACAGAAAATAATATAAGCTTAAATAACGTGGGCATTAAGATCTCCAACTAATCGTCTAGGTTACCAGCAATATATCTATACGCTACTGAACATGGCCTGAATATAAGACAACTGGAACCTGCAAAACGATATTCTAAACAGTATAAAATACCCTACTGCAAAACCAGGATTTCAGAACAGAAAGTGCTATACCAGCAAACACCGTTTTAACTAACTTGGTTTCCGGTTTCGGGCTTTCGGTTGCTGCTTTAAAATCAAGCTTGCAAACAGACGGAGTTATCATTCTGAACTTTTAAATTGTCTCAAATTCAGCGACGCTACTGTCCGCATTAGTATTTAATTGGTGCTATATAAAAAAATACAAGCCAATCAAGCAATAAGCAGGTCAGAACAGGTGAAAGCACTAATTTAAGTCAGGTTAATAAAACCTATCTAAGCATTCACAATTCATAACACATTCTATTCCAATGCAAATACGAACTAGGTATAGTATCGACTGCGTTAAACTATATAGTAATAACCATTAAAACATAAATATATTACTATATATCAATACTACCAGGAGGTAGCGATGAAAATCATAGGAATATTGCTTTTTTTAATTGGCGCCGCTCTACTCGGTTTGCACTACTCAGGTCATGAACCAGTACAAGTTGGAACAATATTGGCAAAATCGGGACTCGAAAATGTGAATATTATTCGTATCAGTATCACTGCGGCAGGTGCGTTAATGTTATTAATTGGCATGATGATAGGACGTAAGTCCCGCTACTAAGTCAATCCCGCTCGGGTTTGCGGTCTTGAGCCTGAAGTAGATTAATTAATCTAGTTCAGGACCAAGGCTCCACCCACACAAATATTCAGTCTAATGGTATTTTTCCATAGCAATATGACCTGGCTCTCTGCGTTTGTGTTTCTGCATACCACGTTTTCCCAGCACCGTTATTGTATCTGCAATCATTCCTGAATTACCGCATAACATGACATGAGAATTTTGAGCATCGATCTCTACACCGGCTTGTGCTTCGAGTTTTCCATTGTCAATCAAGCCCGGTATTCTACCAGGCAACATTGATTGCTTTTCTTCACGACTTAGTATTGGACAATAAATAAATTGCCCTCCATGGTCGTTTAACGCTGAATTAATAAAATCCTGATAGGCCATTTCCGCGAACGTTCTTGTCGCATAAACAAGAACCACCTTTTCAAATCTGTTCCAAACCTTATCTGTTTTCATGATTGAGATATAGGGACCGATGCCGGTACCGGTAGCACACATCCATAGATGTCTGCACTCTGGTACTTCATTTAACGTCAATAAACCATTCACCGAATCCCATACCCAAAGAGGATCGCCGATTTCCAGCCGGGCCAGCTTAGGCGTCAAGGGACCGTCCGGTATAATATTAAAATAGACTTCTATATATTTTTCGTCGGGAGAATTGACGCATGAATAAGGCCGCGCTATGCGCTCGTCATTTATATCCAAAGCTATTCGAACAAACTGGCCGGCGTTAAATTCAGGGATCGCCGCATCGATTTGTAATGAAAATAACTCGTCTGACCATTGCTTTTTATTGACAACAACACCTGGCAACCATGTACCCATATTTTTATGTCCTGTATAAGAAAAAGGGATTTTATCTGTTCTGCGGTTATTATTATCTTAAAGCACAAATTTTTTCCATGAATTTATTAAATAATAACAAAAGAAAAGCCGAGTCTGCTATTACTGCTGCAATATTAAACATTTTGACAGGCAAAATATTTTTAATTGTGTAGAATTATAGTCATTGTTTTTAGATACTTATATGACACCAGCAAACCACGGCGGACCCATGTCAGACAATACAGATAACACAACAAACCCCAGCTGGACACAAGCATTATTGATCTATATCGAACCCCGTGTCTTTGCAATGTTGTTTTTAGGCTTTTCCGCCGGTCTGACTTTCCCTCTGGTGGTGACCACGCTCACCGCCTGGATGACGGAAGCAAACGTACCGATTAAAACGATTGGTTTCTTTGGCTGGATCGCGATTATGTTTTCCATCAAAATGTTTTGGGCCCCGATCGTCGATCGAATCAATCTACCCCTATTAACAAAGCTATTTGGCCACCGAAGAAGCTGGATGCTTGTTGCCCAGGTAGGAATATTTTTTGGACTGTTTTTAATGGCATCCACCGATCCAGAAAAAAATACGACCATGCTCGCGTTGTTTGCACTGCTCACATCATTTTCTGCCGCCACGCAAGATATTGGCATCGATGCCTATCGCATTGAGTCCGCCGAAGACATTGTTAATGAAAAGGGTAAATCTGAAAAAGACATACATCGTTACCAAGGCGCGATGGCGGCGATTTATATCACCGGTTATCGAATTGCCTTCCTGTTTGCATCCGCAGGCGCATTATACATCGCCCACTATTTTTCCTGGCAAGTTGTCTATTATGTGATGGCTTGTAGTGTTTCTGTTGGATTTATTACGGCATTGATCATTCGGGAACCGAGAATCAAGGTTTCCAAAAGTACGCTTGAAAACGAGCAAAAAGTAATTGACTACCTCGAAAGATCCAAACACATACCGAAAAAAATTCGCGATATTAATGCCTGGTTTATCGGCGCGGTTATTTGCCCGTTTGTCGATTTTATTAAGCGCTATGGAAAACTATCACTTTATATTTTGATGTTAATTGGAATATACCGCATTAGCGATACGGTGCTATCGCAAATGGCTAATCCTTTTTACCTAAAGCTTGGTTTTAGCAAAATCGAGATAGCTAATATTACCAAGTTCCTCGGATTTGGGATGGCAATCTTTGGCACCTTACTGGGCGGTATACTCGCTTCCAAGTATGGCCTGATGCGTCCCTTGTTACTGGGGGCTATTCTTGTTGCTGTGACCAATTTATTTTTTGCTGTTCTGGCCAAAACGGGTTATAGCATTATTGGCTTGTCGCTGGTGATTAGCGCAGATAGTGTTGCCAGTGGGTTAGCCGGTGCTGTCTTTGTCGCCTATTTATCCAATCTTACCAATACCGCGTATACCGCAACGCAATATGCGTTGTTTAGCTCTATCATGACGCTGCCTGCGGGTTTTCTAAAAGGGTTCTCAGGCATTATCGTCAGTGCGTACGATAACAAACCGATTATCTATCTGGAGAATTTATTTAATTCTTCAGTCAGAACTTATCTGCCCAACCTTAAAAACAAATCAACGGAGGTCTTCACCTACCCACTAGACATTTTAAAAGACCAAAGCAATATGATGTTTGCGCTACTCGATAATAGACTGGAGGGGTTTTTCTATTTTTTTATTTACGTATCAGCAATCGGCATACCCGCAGCCTTTCTGATTATTTATCTTTTTCACAAAGAACATGAGCCGGTCCCTGCCAGCGATAAAACCCAGTAGGCCCAGCATTTATTTCAGCAAGGGCATCACTCTGGCTTTATGTTCTGAGCCAGCAATAAAATCTATCACGTTTTTGCCTTGTTTGTCCTTGACCATTGCATCCACGCCTTTTGAGCGTAAGTACTTAACGGTATCCGCTAAACCTAAATTAGCAGCATAAAACAAAATATTACGCCCATGTTTGTCGATGGTCTTTGGGTCGTAGCCTGCCTTTTCTACTATATATTTTGTAAAGGCTAAACGCTCGGTCACTTGATTACCTTTTAACGCGAATTTTGCCATGGCATGGTACAAGGCCGGATGTCCATGGTGATCCCACTTCGGAATTTTTGCGCCTTTCAAAACCAGCATCTTGATCACTTCCAGTGAGTCAAACTCCAGCGCCTTGCTTATCAGCGACTCACCGTTTTTAGTTTTTTTATTGATATCCGCTCCCTTTACAATCAATAGCTTCATCGCCTCTTCATGCCCCGACTCTATCGCCAATTCCAATACTGATTTTTTGTCCTTGGTAACATAATTAGGGTTTGCGCCTCGGTCCAACAACAGCTGAACCGCTGCGGTATGATGATAATAGACGGCATAGGCTAACGGCGATACTGGCGCATTCTTGTCGCCATCAATGGGGATTTTTGTTCGCGTAAATCCTTTTAAGGCACCAACATCACCATAACGTGCCGCCAGATAAATACTGCTTGGCATAGGCCTTTCAAAGGTTTTATTGTGTTTCGTATATTGTCCACTGAGATTTTGATCAGTAAGCGTTAATTTTACCCTACCTTCCGCTTTAAACCCGGCCTTGGATATCGCACTTAATTTTAGATAACCTATTCCATTTTTATTTCGCAGCTGAATACGATTGCCCGTGGTAAATTTAACACTTCCCTGATCAAGCAATACATTTTGCCCCTTATAAATAAAATAGCGTCTATCCTCGATCAACAACTGCACACTGGTATTATTATCCAGCTTGGTTTGCCAAGTCGTATTTTTAATTGTGCTAAACCATTTAGGCGCTGACTGAGCTATTAGTAATTTAACCGGTACTACCGTCGACATCAATAGCAATGTAACTACCAACATATTTGATCGATATTTCGCAAACAATTTTTTAATCATCATATAAAAATAAATCCTTGTGGCCCGGACTTCGCTTCAAGACTGTACAAATATTCAATAGGGTAGCCCGGACTTCGCGCAGCGAACGCCGGGGAACGAATATTATATTCTCGCGTCTTAGTTGGAAATCGACTGCCTTGTACTTACACTTGTTTTAATTGAATTTTAAATTTTATTCTTTTCCCCGGCGTTCGCTGCGCGAAGTCCGGGCTACTGGCAGCATTATATCACTAATCGCTAGGCTTTCGTGACCGACTTCAAATAAAAACAGTAAAGTCACACAACATCGCCATTAACACTAGTCAATTTTCGCTCTAGTTTTTAAATTGAAAGCAAATCTATATTGGTACATTTTTCTTCTAATAGTCGCTGGTTACACATCATTTGAAATGAGAGTTACTAAAGGGTATTTACAGTAGATATTTTTTAGTGCTGGAGTTTCAATCTGTGTTTTATCGGGCTATTAATTCTTGGAAATTTGATTCAGCTTTTATTTGTCAGCATGGGAAAGTGTAGAAGGAATATTCTCCAACAAAAGTATATTTATATTAAAATTAACCGTATACATATTGTACCACGCAGAGATTGTACAGATAATGATGAATTTTTAAAGTTTAAAAATTTTATTGATGAGTATAAAAAAATGCCTAATATAAGGCTCAATTTGACCCACCTACTGCTAGGTTATTTTTTTAGCTTTGCGTCTTATTTCCACGCTTGATAAAAGGAAGGATGTCTATTTTGCGGAGGCCTGGATTACGGAAGCGGAGAAACGTTATCAGGATTATAAAAATGGTAAGGTCAAGTCGGTAGATGCTGAGGATGTATTTAGTGGGACGTTTAAAAGACTAAATGAGCAAGGTTCGATACCTATCGCCTACCATTAAGGAGATGATGGCGGCAGCAGAATTTTATGAATCAAAAACAAAATACCGGGACGACTTACTAAGTCGTTTTCCCTATACGCTATTGTATAAAATTGATGAATGCTAGGACACCCGCTTTTCTACTTCCATTTGAAAAAACGGGTCCTACGAATTCTCTACGAACCTTGTTAGTTTAAGACTTATATCGACAATAGTTGTGGTTTGTGTTTTACTTATGGGTGTCCTGGCATACTGTATAGCGCTATATCTCGAATTATTAAAACTAGGGATTCATGACTGATGTCATATTATAAAATTGGAATAGTGTTTGTTTTCACTGTGGCAATTACTTCGATTGCGCTAATTATAATAAATAAATCTAATTCTCAAGTAACAATAAAAGAAACTTTTATTGTTAATGAATCCAAAATCAAAAATGGAAGCAATTACTTCGTAAGCCCGGATTATAAACACTTTGCTTACATTAGAAAAATTAAACATGAAACCAAATCAAGCAAATCATTTAAGAAAAAATATTATTATCGCTATCAATTGGTAGTCGATAAAAAACCGCAAGACCCCTGCACCCTAATAACTGATGTAAGTTATAGTAAAGACAGTAAACGCATTACTTATATCTGTCGATATGCGAATACCAGTTTCAATGTTGAAAAAGTAATTGTAAATAATGTCCTCGGCCCAACTTATGATTATATTGACGAGTTAAAATTTAATGCTAATGGCCAACACTTTGCTTATAGCGCATTACGTGACGCCAAATCTTTTTTGGTCATTGATCATAAAGAAATGATGGAACTTGACGGACGAATTACAAACTTTATTTTCAGTCGAGATGGCGCCGCCATTATTGCACTAATTGAAAAAAGTAAAAAATATTTTATTGCTTATACTCATAAAAATGGCACTAAATTTAAAAGCGAAGCAAATGGGTATTTAACAGATATAAATATAAGCGCTCGAAGTAAGCACTTTATCTACAAAGTATTTAAAGATAAAAAAGAATGCATCGTAATCAATGGCAAACAATACCAATGTTATGATGATATTTCGGATATCCAAATAGGTAAAATTAAACAGCGATTTTCTTATACTGCAAAAAAAGGAAAAAAGAGCTATTTAATTGTTCACAATCTTGATACTGGTCAAATAAAAGTTCACCCGAATAATTTTTACTATCATCCTGATTCTAACCGATACATTGAAACGAAACTAGAAAACAATAAAGTTGTCATAGTTGATAAGAATAAATATAACAAACCCATTGATTACATTAGTAAATCTAACTTTAAATTCAGTGATAACGGTAAGTCTTACGCACTTATTGCTTCACGAGACTCCGAAGAGTTTATTGTATTTAATAGCAAAGAAGATAAACCCTATAGGGAAATTTCGAACTATGACAACAATATGCATTTCAGCCCTGATGGTAAAAGATTTATGTACACAGGCATAAAATCCTATATAAATGGATACAGAACAGTCATTGTAGATGGTAAAGAATATTTTTCATATCGATTTGCAACTGATATGAAATTTACCAAAGACAGTAAAGTCTTTGCCTACTTAGGCCATTTTTATGAGGTAGGCAAAGGCAATCATCAAGTTGTTCTAGATGGTAAAAAAGGAAAACTCCAAGACACAATACTTGAACAAAAAGACGTACCAGACCGGTATTTTCATATCGAACCCGACAGTAAAACAGTTCGATACTATATTAAAAAAGATAAAAATAAGAACATATACTACATTACTGAAACTTTTTAAATTGTTAGGGATGCCCCTGATTAACTATTGAATTATCGACATAAATATAGAAAGTATTGGACATCCATAAATGCTAGCAATGAGCGAATTTTAAATTATTTTGGTGTCTATGTTTGTTAGCGTCCAGGCAATTGCCAGGACGGTTACCATTAAAATGCAGGTGCAGTTAAGAAGACAATTACAAATATATCAACTCAAAGAGTTTGATAACAATAAACGAAATAATTAGGGAGTCGTCAAATGAAGCGCTATATTCTATTGTCCTGTTTATCACTAACTCCTTTAACTGGCGCATATTCAGCAATTCAAACTACACAGGAAGATAAGAATAGGAAATTGGTAGCTCATTCCAATTCTATTAAATTAAAACTCGTCGCTAACGGTCGCGTAAGAAAAACCAATACAAAAGACATTTATCGCAATCAAGCACCAGGATATCTAAGTCAGAAACCCGCAATGTTTAATTTACGAGGAGGAATCCAAGTTAAGATCACAGACAAAACTATCATTGCTAAGCGAAACGGAAAAAAGTGGTTTACCTATGAGCCTAAAGATATGATTGCATACGTAGAAGCAAGCAATAGTAGACCTTTTGCCCTAATCTTATTAGGCAGCAGGAAAAGAATGGACGAGGCTAGAAAAAATCCTCGCCCCGATAATCGATTTATGGCTTTCGAATACTCAACGGGACTACGTATCATTGATTTTCAACGTAAACGTATACTAAATCCTAATATAGTCGTTAACCATTGGATCGCTAGTTGGTCTCCTAATGGTCGTTATCTTGCTTTTACAACCACTGGTCATGGATCCATTCATGTATTCGATGCCGATAAGCCATATAAGAACTATGAACCAATTACCAAAGTAGGTTCAAATGGAAAATGCGGCTCATTGTACAAGAGTGGCCTTTACTGGCTATCGGATACTAAACTTGGATTTTATGGAACCGCTTGTGTAACTGGCTATACTTATATCTATGATCTTGTCACAAATAAATCTATTCTTGATTCTGAGTATAAGTAGAATAAAAACCCTATTCGCAATAGCCCAGGGTTAGTGAACAGCCGATCAGCTCTCTTTTTTCTCTTATTCCGGTGCACCCTTGCTAAATCTCGCCTCTTTTGCGCCACATTTTCTGTGCTTTAGCTCGATTTTCAACCCATTCCCGCCGTCGGAACAACAGAATCCCTCGGCAACTGCTCCCTGCGTTGCTCTCGACAATTGCTCCTGCATTGTTTTACCTTCGCCCATCCATGGGCTCGTACCTCCTGAATTCGTTAAGTTGTTAACTGATCAATGTCCCCATAGATTAGTTGCCTGGATACATTTCATAAAAGCAGACCCATCAATAATTAATAGTGCATCGGGGATTTATTGCTTTGTCAAATCCAATTCTCGTGTTTGAACAATCCTGCCGTTACAAAATTTTCAATGTTATCATAGTATTCAGGTAAGACGCGTGTAAGTGAAAATATCCTTGCTTTTAGCTAGATTACTATTTATTCGAAAAGCAATTGAAATGCGGTATACTAAAAATACAGATGTGATTTCTTCTAAGCCTTGCTCCTGATCTTTAGTTCTAGCGCACCGTTTTGGTAACCAGATAAAATTTAATACAAACAGGTATAGCTTAACGCCTATGTCATATAGTAATCCGAGTAAGCCTAAAAATTTGTTCACGAAAACAACCTGCCCTTATTGCGGGGTAGGCTGTGGTGTGCTTGCACATACGGACGATTACGGCGTTGTCACAGTGACGGGTGATACCGAGCATCCTGCCAATTTGGGACGACTTTGTTCCAAGGGTACCGCATTGGGTGAAACGGTTTATCTTGATGAACGCTTATTGTATCCCGAAATTCTTGGTGAACAAGTCAGTTGGGAGCAGGCCCTGGCAACAGTTGCTGGTCGTTTTTCAAAAATCATTGCAGCACATGGCGCCGATGCAGTTGCTTTGTATGTGTCAGGCCAGCTATTAACTGAAGATTATTATGTTGCTAATAAGCTAATGAAAGGATTTGTCGGCTCGAGCAATATAGATACCAATTCCCGACTCTGCATGTCTTCCGTTGTTGCCGGATATAAGCGTGCGTTTGGAGAAGACATTGTACCTGGTTGCTATGAAGATCTTGAGCGAGCTAAACTGATCGTCCTGGTTGGTAGTAATACCGCATGGTGTCATCCGGTGTTGTATCAGCGCATTGTCGATACAAAAAACAATAATCCAGATTTACAGATTGTGAATATTGATCCACGTAAAACACAGACATCTAGTGTGGCCGATCTGCACCTGGCCATACGCCCCGGTACTGACAGCGTATTATTTAACGGATTACTGGTTTGGCTGGAAACCGCAGGCGAGCACAATGCTATGTATACCCGTAATTTTACCCGTGGAATGCAAGCCGCTTTGGATAGCGCTAAAAACAGTGCGGCTTCGATTGAGATTGTTGCTGAAAAATGCGGCCTGCCAGCAAACGATGTGGAAGCGTTTTTTCGTTTATTTGCCCGTACCGAGCGTACCGTGACCGCATTTTCACAAGGAATTAATCAATCCAGCAGTGGTGTGGACAAAATCAATAGCATTATTAATTGCCATCTCTATACCGGTCGTATTGGCCGCCCAGGCATGGGGCCTTTTTCATTAACAGGGCAACCTAATGCGATGGGCGGGCGCGAAGTTGGCGGTTTGGCAAATCAACTGGCAGCACATATGGAAATCCACAATGAAACCCACCGCCAACGGGTAAAACGATTCTGGAATTCACCGGTGATTGCTAAAACAGAAGGCCTTAAAGCGGTAGATTTATTTAACGCCATCGATGAAGGCAAAATCAAAGCGGTGTGGATCATCGCTAGCAACCCTATAGTCAGTTTACCCGAAGCAGACAAGGTTCGATCCGCACTGGAAAAATGCGAATTGGTGATAGTCTCCGATTGTGTGCGGGAAACCGATACCGTTAAACTGGCGCACATACGTTTACCGGCCACGACTTGGGGTGAGAAGGACGGCACCATCACCAATTCAGAGCGATGTATTTCCCGGCAACGGTCATTTCTGCAACCACCCGGGCTGGCAAAACCGGACTGGTGGATTGTTACCGAAGTGGCGAGAAAAATGGGCTTTACTGATGCGTTTCCCTATACCAGCCCGGTTGAAATATTTCGTGAACACGCACGTCTTTCAGGTTTTGAAAACGAAAACGAGCGTTTGTTTAACATCGATGCGCTCGCCGATATCACCAGCAGTCAATACAATGCGTTAACGCCCATACAATGGCCTGTTACCAGGCAGTCACCGAATGGTACCGCACGTCTTTTATCTGCAGCGCGATTTAGTACGACGGATAAAAAAGCCAATTTTATTGCTATTGAGCCACGATTACCTGCGAATGCTTGTAGCACTGATTATCCCTTTATACTTAACACCGGTAGAGTGCGAGACCAATGGCATACTATGACCCGTACCGGGATGTCACCGCGTTTATCCGCACATACGATAGAGTCGTATGTCGAAATTCATCCCGATGATGCCCACCGACATGCCATAAATGACTTCGAAATAGTTGAGATTACCAATACGTTAGGAAAATCGATTTACGTGCGTGCGCAATTCAGTGATAAACAACAGCCAGGCTCCATTTTTGTACCCATACACTGGAACCAGCAGTTCAGCAGCCAGGCGCGCGTTGGAAGCCTGATAAAAGCGGTGCTAGATCCCATATCCGGTCAGCCTGAATTCAAACACAGTGTCGCCAAAATTAGACCATGGCATGCGAACTGGTATGGCTTTTTAATTTCCCGGCACAAACCAGCATTAAAATACGCAAGCTACTGGGCGCGTTCGCGGGGAAAAGGATTCTGGCGCTATGAAGTCGCAGGGCAGGTAAATCCCGAAGACTGGTCGGAACATGCACGCACCCTGTTGGGCCGTGTCGGTGAACAAGAAAACTGGATTGAGTTTTATGATAAAGCCCGATTTCACTACCGGGCAGCTCGTATTGTTAACGACCGCCTCGACGCTTGTATTTTCATCTACCCTAGTAATGCGCTCCCACCAAGGGACTGGTTAATCAGCCTGTTTCAAAAAGGCACCATTACGCCCGAAGAAAGGGCCAGTTTGTTAACCGGAACACCTCCGGCTGATCAGCAAGACTACGGACGTATTGTCTGCGCCTGTTTTAATATCGGTGAAAAATTAATTACACAAACGATACGCGCAAACAGCTTACGGACGACAGACGAAATCGGCCAAATATTAAAAGCGGGGACCAACTGCGGCTCGTGTAAACCTGAGTTGTCTGAATATCTCAAAACTATTTGGGGGCATTGATTAGATAACAACGCAGGCTGGTTATATTCAGTGTACTTACGATAGCTTATAGTTACTTTGCATCCCAAGATTTTTGTACTTCTAAAACATAAATGATACCGGCTATCTTTGCTGTGAAAGTTAATGGGACAGTAGTAAGTAGAATTTTAAATTATTTTCTTTTTCCCGGCGTTCGCTGCGCGAAGTCCGGGCTACTATTTTTTTTCGTTTAGTACTTGCATCGTTTCGAGGTGAAGACCACGTTAGTGATGGCGGTATTATATCACAATCGCTGAATTTTCGTGACCGACTTCAAATAAAAATAGTAAAATCACGCAACATTACTATTAACACTAGCCAACTTGCGCTCTGTCTCAGTTTTTTAAATTTATCGTCCTATAGTCACCTTCCTAAACTTAATAGTTGTCTGCCATTGATGGTCTCACAGTACTTAAAAAACGTGCTGTTGCTTGCAAGGATAGTGAAAAATATTTGGTTTATTTGATAAAACACGATAGCAATCATATAACAAATCAGGATTCACAATGAGTAATTTAAAATATATTCGCATTGCCAGCTATATAGTCGTCGTCGCCATTTTTATGTTGTCGTTACGCTCAGTTTTTATGTCACCTCCGAAACTGATCGTATCCAATGAGTCGCCACATAATTATGAAAATACAATTTCAAATATTAAAAAAGCCGTTAGTTCAAACAATTTTAGAATTATTCGCGAACAACGGCAAGATAATAAATATTCCATATACTTTTGCAATTTTTCCATCGCCTATAAAGCGATTAAGGCAGACCAGAGGATCGGGTTTGCATTACCCTGTCGAATACACGTTTTCCGCACCCGGGGCAAGGTGATCGTTACGACTATCAACACTAAAAACATTCATCATTACACCTCAATCAACATCGGCGCCTTATGTAAAAATATCATGAACTCTATCGACGCCATTCTTGAAGAAGCGTTAATATGATAAAACATCTGTTTAAACGCCGGGCACTTGATTTAGTCATTCTTTTTCTGATATTGGTTTCAATGTCAATCTATCTGTTTCATAACAGGAATTCACCCGCCACATCATACACTGTCAGAGATTTCGATATCACCATGACCGAAGTACAAGAAGGTTTGTTAAAACGTGGATATACTATCGACAAAATCCAGCCTATCGATAAAGGTCTGGATAAAGCTGGGTATAAATTAGAAAATTATCGCGTCATTTTTTATCGAAACAAAATAGATAGCAAACGCATTCATAACAGCCATCCCGAGTTTACTACATTACTCCCATTGACACTTACCATCGTGAAAGACAAGCACGGTACAAAAATAATAAGCACCCCGTATAAAATGCTTTTAAAAAATGCACCGGCAGACTATATCAAACGACTGGTATTAAAATGGAAAAAAGACAGTCGCGAAATCGTCAAAGAGGTGATCAGCCAACCCTCCGTCTAATCCGACTATTTCATAACTGATTCGGGTTCATTATTTTTTTAGAACGCCTCTTTCTGCGGTCAGTCAAAAGGGCTTCCAGTGAATTTAATATTGTTATTCTTTTTTAGAAGGAATTTTAGTTGAATTTAGGCGGGTTATTTTCCCCGGCATTCGCTGCGCGAAGTCCGGGCTACGTTGATGGTTTAGGGGTTTTTAGGT
>QILK01000226.1 GCA_003233345.1 Gammaproteobacteria bacterium
AAACCTCAGAGGACACCCTATTTATTTTTGGACTACAGTCAGACCCAGTACAAAATATCAATCACAGACCAGTACCAATTCTTATTGAGCGGGAATAATCTGGACCTAATATTTAGCGGGGTCCCAAATTTCGTTAGTGTTGTCACTGAGGTGGGTGACCTAAATCGTTTTGATAATCCCAAACAGTTAATGGCTTATTTTGGTTTAGTTCCAGGTGAACACTCTAGTGGAAGTAAAGTGCGACCGCGTGGAATTACGAAAACAGGCAATAAATCATTAAGGGTTTTGCTTTATGAGGCGGTGTGGAGTTATCGAACTCGTCCTAAAATTGGTGCATGGATGCTCGCTCATACACCAACACTGCCGCAAAACATCAAAGATATTTCGTGGAAAGCACAATTACGTTTGCGCAAAGGATATAAAAAACTTGTTGCAAGAGGTAAGAAATCTCAAGTGGCCATTACCCCTATACATAAAATTGGATTTATACACTAAATTACACATTTTGTGCTAATATTGCTATTAATTTACAAAATATGTGATATTATCACAATATATAGATATAAATAACCTATTACGTCAGGCCAAGACTATGCTACTTCAATTTGTTGTCGAGAATTTTTCATGTTTTGAAAAAGAAACTATATTTTCTATGGTAGCAGGATCTAATTGTGACGAACATCCAGAACATATCATTCACAGTGACGCTGGACGAAAGCCAGATATTTTGCGTGCGGCTGCATTGTATGGGGGTAACGCGCATGGCAAAACTAAACTGATTGAAGCACTTTCTATTGTTCGTGATCTTGTTCTTGAAGGTTCAAAACCGGGTAGGGCTATAAAGGTCGATTCTTTCAGGTTGGACGCTACAAAGAAAAATCTTCCTTCTAAATTTGAAGTAGTAATTGATTATAAAGAAGTAGAATACAGCTATGGATTTTTAGTGGATAGTAAACAGGTTTATGAGGAATGGCTTTTTGTAAGGCCAAATGGCAGAGAAGTAAAATATTTTGAACGTACTACAGACTCGAACGGGAAAGTTTATGTGGAAGCCGGTCCATCTATGGTTGGCAGGAATAAGAGCGATAAAGAGTTTGTTAAATTTATTGCTCAAGGAACTAGGGCTAATCAATTGTTTTTAAAAGAAGCTGTAGATAAAAATTTAGAGAAATTGATGCCGTTATTTGAATGGTTCTCGAACGTTTTGACTATTATCCCCGCTTCTGCGCGATATCACCCACTTGAACTGAGAGCATCAAAAGAAAAAGATTTTCTAGAATACATAAGTTCTTTTTTAGAACAGGCAGGGACAGGAATAAAAAAAGTTGTCTCAGTTAAAGAGGATCTGGATTTTGATAAATCCATACCTTCACTTCCTTCTGACATGCGAGAGGATATTTTATCAGACATTAAAAAGGGGAGCATAATCTCAATTGCTAGCGCAGCTAAAGGAGAAGTCATCACGTTTTGTGAAGACGATAGTGGGCATCCAGTACAGTTGCGCCTTAAAACTCAACATCAAGGTCGAAATGGAATTATAGAAAATTTTGACTTTGGTGAGGAGTCATCCGGTACGCAAAGACTAATGGAAATCCTCCCAATTTTAATAGATGTAAAGAATCATGAAAAAATATATATTGTTGATGAGCTAGATCGAAAACTTCATCCTTTGTTAACACGCTTATTTGTTTCTACTTACTTACAGCGTTGCGAAGGAGATCAACGAAGCCAGCTAATTTTCACAACACATGACGATAATCTATTGGATCTTAAAATTTTACGTCGAGACGAGATATGGTTTCTACAAAAAAATGATATGGGTTCCTCTAGTCTTTATTCGCTCAGTGATCTGAAAGTAAGGACAGATCTGAAAATAAGAAAAGGATACTTACACGGACGATTTGGCGGCATTCCAAAAATTAGAGATCTGCCATTAATGTGTGAAAAGGATTAGGGTTTTCATCGGTATAACTATGGCGCTTACTTCCAGAAAACCGCGCCCTCTTGATCGATCAGTGGCTCACCTTGGTGATACCCTGTTAATTATAATCGCGACTGAAGGACGGGTGACAGAAAAACAATATTTCTCAATATTTTCGAGCACTCGAGTACAAATAAAGATTCTTGCTACCGGAGAAGACAACTGCTCATCACCTGAGCATGTGTTAGATCGCCTTAAACAATTTTCTAATGAATTCGAGTTAAGCGGCGATGACGAGCTTTGGTTAATGGTAGATGTGGACCGCTGGGGTGATAAAAAATTATCTGATATATCGCGCGAGTCAACTAACTGTGGCTTTCATCTTGCGGTTAGCAATCCCTGTTTTGAAACCTGGCTTTTGTGTCATTTTTCTGATCCCCCTATATCTGAACAATCATGCAATGATATTATAGCTCTTCTCCGAAAAGAATTGGATGGATCTTACAATAAAAATAATCTAAATTTAGAAAAATTTCAGCCTCTTGTCGATCAAGCTATTAATCGCGCAAAATCGAATGATAAAACCCCAAAATTTCGCTGGCCTCATATAATTGGGTCACATGTCTATAGAGTTTTTAAAAATATTCCATCAGGTGATTGAAAAATTTTTTGCCTTTGAGAAATTAGATTATCTGTAAATTACGGGATAAATATCCAAACTGTTCCTCGAATCTAAAATTTAATAATTAGCAGTGTTAAGTTAATATTATTTTTTTTAATTTATGCTGAATGATGTTTGTGGATATTCTGGCCCAACTTGATCACTGATTCTGGATTTAAATGATCATCGATTCTGGAAATATTCGATCACTGATTCTGGATTTAAATGATCACTTTTGACAGGATTCCAGAATCGGTGATCAAATAAAAGCAGAATGTCTTAGAACGTATTGATTTAATCACTTTGGGTTTAATTCCCTGCAGCTTGCTGCGGGGTATTTTACTTTTTAATTTGTTGGAATCTCCAGTACTTTTTACAGGAGATTCTGGCCAATGTCGAAAAAATTGTTTAATATATGCGCGGAAATGTTTGCCGATTTTTAGTATCCATACAAAATAGTCTCTGCTATCACCTCAGCAAAAATCAAAGGTGATCCAATTATTAACTACTTAAACCACCGATCTAATCGATTAACCGTATTAACTAGTGCCCATCCATAAATAGCAAAATTCGCAATTTCGTGAGAATTAATTTTTTATTTATCAATGAGTTAAAAATTCAATTTTTCAAAAAAACGAGTTTATGGATGGGCACTAACTAGGCTTTGATGTAAGCTATTTACTTTTTAAGTAACTTGCTCTGTGATATTTCCACCATGGTTTCGATTCGCACTAGTCGTTTATCTATGTCGATTGTGCGTTCGGAAAGAACTTCGGTTTGTTTATTAAGCCGCTGCACTTCGTCAGTGAGTTTGAGTACATTCATTAAGATCTCTTTCCAACTCGCCATTATTTTTTTCCACTAGTGCTAATTGATTTAAGTGTTTTAGACACGACTCGATTGGCACGTTGGGTTGATTTAATGGTTTCTTTTAATCGAATAGAAACCAAGTCCATAAGCTCTGGTGCTTCGAAATCTTTGTCTCTATCTGGATCATAGACGTCGATAGCACGACGCACGATTTCCGTCGCCGACACACCTAATTTTTTTGATATGTTTTCAAGTTTGGATAAATTTTTTTCAGTAACAAGGTACTGCTTTCTCATGAGTTTCGCCATCTTGGCATTCCTGTTATTTTGAATGATGATCGTTAGACGTATAGCCCAGATAAGGTGCATACACAACTGTATACACAATATTTATTAAGCATTTATTTTATAATTTCAGTAACTTACTTTTATTCTCCGTGAATCGTTGAAATATAACCCAGGGGAAACAGATTTTTGCTCTGTAAATTGTTAAAAAGTTTTATTTTAAGGGCTATTGTTTTTTTAATGGACTTTGCAACTACAGTTCGTGTAACGAGCCCAAGCTACTTTGTGATTTTTTTTAAGGCGTAATCCCAGAGAACTCTCTCTTGCTCCAGTCGCACATTTGAACCCCAATGATGTGGGTGTACTAGATTTGTATACGCCATTACCGTTACGGGGATATTTTTTTTTGGACTAGAGTCAGACCCAGTACAAAATATCAATTACAGTCCAGTGCCAATTCTTATTGAGCGGGAATAATTTGGGTTTAATATTTAGCGGGTATCCCAAATGTCTACTATCAGCAGTATCAGTCTTCACGCCTAAAGTTATCGATCCAACCCTTTCGAGACAGAATATCTACCGCAAGCTCTATCTGGCGTCGAGTAAACTGTTTCTTCCTGTTATTCCAGGCATAAACATTTGTTACTATATCGTCCACAGACTGGTTCTGCTCTTTGTTAATGACCCAATGAACCGTAGATAGCAGTTCCAGGCCAAATGGTGACTCGAATCCTTCGACAAGTTCGGAAACTTTCTTAAAATGTGCTTGTGTTTCGGTTTTATCCTGAAGAAACGCATCTGCATCCTTAAGTACACCCGGCACCAATTTCAATTGCTTGTCAGGCTCATCACCTCCATCAGCATAACCAGATACAAAATGTCCCTCTATGGCGTTAAGCACATGACGGAGGTTCTCAGCATAAGGTCCATAAGGGCCCTTCGTAAATTTCAACCGCAACGGTTCGCCTGCGGCTTGCATTAAGTACATAAGCTTGTGTACTTCGAGCAAGGTCACAAATGGATCAAGCAAACCACCGAGGTAGGAGCGCATTAACTCAACAAGAGCGGCCCTGCCTGGGGTCATCGTTGGTACTTCCCGGTTATGTACCATTTGGTCTGTCTCAGGCGCACCTTTAGGCTCGAAAATGATTACCCGCACATCTTGGAGGTCTTTCAGCGCTTCTTCGATCTTTAACCGCACCTGAGACCAGTCTAACCCGCCTAGGCCACTACCCAGTGGTGGAATGGCAATTGACTGAATGCTTCTCTCCTGAATAACATCGGTAAGTGCTTTCAAACCGGATTCGATATCTTCCGCTCGGCTCTTGCCACGCCAGTGCCGCTTGGTCGGAAAATTAATAATAAATTTCGGATTGGTTAGTCCGCCTGTTTCAAAGACGAACATTCGACCAGGTTGAACCTCTTCCCGCTTACAAGCGGCAGCGTAAGACTTGAAGTTGGCTGGGAAAGCATTCTTGAATTGAAGCGCAATGCCACGCCCCATCACACCTACACAATTGACAGTATTAACAATCGCTTCTGCATCTTCGGTGAGGATGTCGCCTGTTTTGTATTCAATCATACCCATCTCTTCTAATATCAATAATACCATTCATTTTTAATTTCCACCTCTGGTTGATGTGCCACATCATGCAATGCTTCTCGAACCTGGTTATAGATTAGCCGCGAATGAACACCTATTCGAGATATAAGTGACCACGGAAAAGAATTCTCGACAAGGAATTCTGCCTGCTTGCCTTCTTTGACAGATTGTGGAACACCACTGTAGCCCCAGCCATTGTTTTGCACAGCGCCCCAGTTAATCTCGTCGAGTTGCGCTAGATCGGCACGATCCTCAAAATACCGTGCACCCGCATTTGAAAGCGTAAATGCCCACCGATATCCCAGCTGTTCTGCCCACGCCACTGTACTATTCAAATTGGCTTCCATGTGAATAATTGGGCCTTGGCCGTCCCTGTAAACCAGTTCGGGATCGTTTGCTTGCGATAACAGGTAGAGCATGATCGAGCGCGGACAGAAATAAAACGGTACGCAATCGCCAACATACAGGTTTGGATGACTGTTCAGCATCAATTCTTTGAGCCGACGCTGTTTGATATTGTTCATACCAATTGTGGTGCCTGGCGGTGAGCGCCGAACGATCTCCGCATCACACCACAGGAAACCATCTGCAATAATCGAAGGCAGCCGGTCCGCATGAACTATGTGGTAGATTTTAGGTTCAGCAGGCTTGGACATGGTTAATCTTCCGATTTTTCTACCATTTTGCGATAAAGAGGGAGAATAAAAGCCCTATTCCTAAAAGTCCAGGGTTATTGAATGCTCGATCAGTTTCCCCTGATTACGATGCGCTCTAGATGGATTTCACCGCTTATACAACAGACCTCGGGGGCACCCTATTTATTTTTGGAGAGTCAGGCCCAGTACAAAATATCAATCACAGTCCAGTGCCAATTCCTTTCTGATATAATTCTTGACAAAGTAGCCATGGTGGCTATTATTGAGTGTAATTATATGTTTTATAAGGTTTTATATTATGAAGTCAATAGCGGCAAAAGAAGCAAAAAATAACTTCGGCGAACTAATGGACACCGCGCAACGTGAGCCAGTAACTATAGAGCGTCGAGGTAGAGCTGTTGCAGTTATCATGTCTGTAAACGAATACGAGAAGATAAAGCTTGAACGTTTACGGCCAAAACTGGCTGTTGGAGAGGCTCAAGCGGATAGAGGTGAATTCAGCACAAAGACAATGGATGACATTATAAGCGAAGGAAAAGACAGGTATAGTGGAAAAAATAAATAAGTATGAGCTTACTTTAGTAGCTGAAAGTGACCTAAATGGATGAGTTTGGGCACCAATGACCGTCCCAATTAACGGCACCAAATACATACTTCTGCATATGATTTTCATAATTGGAACATCGTATTAACACATTCATTTTTTATCATAGATGTTCAATTAGCTAATTACAAAGTCATTTGCATGCTTAAAAGACCCGGTTTTATTTCCAGACCTCTATCCAGCTATCCCTTTTTGCTTAATGCCGTTATTTATTTTCGACGCATGGAACGTTTCCTTGAATGGCGTTTTGACAAGCATCACTATGCTTGTCAAAGAAAAGAGCAATCATTGGAATATCGAGTTAAAAAACACCAAAGTGTTTTAATTCGTAAGTTGCCCGGTGCCGATATCACCCTGCAGAAAAATAAGGTACATAATCTAAAAATTGTTTTGAAAAAACTAGACGGAATAATAATTAATCCCGGCGAGACTTTTTCGTTCTGCAAGCTGGTTGGCAAGCCAAGTAAGTCGCGTGGGTTTTTACCGGGAATGGAATTATCACGCGGGCAGGCGCGAGCGGGGATTGGTGGTGGTATCTGTCAGGTCTCTAATCTTATTTACTGGCTGTGTTTGCATTCAGCATTAGATATTGTTGAACGTCATCATCACAGTTTTGATCCATTCCCGGATCAAGGCCGGGTGTTGCCTTTTGCAAGCGGGGCAACGGTCATGTACAACTATCGTGATTTACGTTTTAAAAATAATACAGACAAGGTATTTCAATTTAAATTCTGGTTAGATAAAAAATGTCTTAATGGTGATTTGCGTTGCTCTTCTGCGTCGGATTACTCCTATAAAGTATTCGAGAGAAATCATCGGTTTATTGAAAATGAATGTCAGTATTTTCGTGGAAACGAGTTATGGCGACGCGTTATCGACAAAAAATCGGGGGGAAGTACTTTGCGTTGTGAGCATTTAGTTAATAATTTAGCCGAAGTTAAATATACGCCAAGCAAAGAAAGCCTGAATAGATTATCTTCCGTATAAGATATTCTAACCCCCGTGTTTACTTGGCTTGTTACAACAAAAAATTCCGCGCTACGTTTCTTATCTATGTTTCTTACTATTTAGTTCGTTGATGCAGGCAGCGATTGTTTTTTTACGCGTTTTCCAAAATAGACACTGGCATGCGCATACACAACAAAAAGTGTTACGACTATCGACCATGCTTCACGCGGTGTATCGGTCGCGAATGCAATCATTTGACATAAAGCGATCACTGTCCCAAAAGCAATGATAGCGGTTATGATCCAATTGTATCCATTAAACAGGCGGGCAACGCCGGTGAAAGTACTGTCATTCGTCTTGCTTAACATGCTGACACAAAAAAAGTATAGTATTATTGTTGGTACCAGTAACGCAATGCTAACTCGAAGCGGTGTCATGCTTTTGGAAAAGTCACTGCTAATAATCGCATGTAGCAGAGTAGACAGCAGGAGGACGATACTGGCGAGCACAATGTGAATGGATATCGTCTGAAATAAATGTAGAGAAAATTTATAACCGAGTTGTGGGTCGGGAGTCTGCGCACGATTATCGCGCCAACGGGCGACTAGATATAATATAAACAGCATCGGGGTCAAAAATAATACAGATGAAATCATACTCGGATATTGATATGGGCTAAAAATCATTTACGTGCCTCTGGATATCGCTTACGGCTTTGTTTGCCAAAAACAGATTGTACCATATCTATGTTGGGGGATTTACTGTCATCGCCTGGAAAACTGAGCGCGGATGGCAGTGTTTTATAAATTAAGCTAGTCAATATGAACTACTTAGGATTACTGATTTGAATAACATTAGTATTTACAGTTAATATCATAAATAATCGCCTGACCTGCTTATATTACCGCGCTTCTCGCCGATACCTATTTTTATGGGTAATGAAAATAAAATGTCTTCAGACAATAAACCGGTCGTACTGATTGCGGATGACTCTAAAGTCATGCGGGTCGCCTTTAGAAAAATTCTTGAAAAAAACTATCAGGTTTTACTTGCCGAGGATGGCGAACAGGCCTGGTCTTTTCTTTTAGAAAATGATGCTATTCAAGTGTTGTATTCTGATCTGAATATGCCGAATCTGAATGGCCATGATTTGCTGTTACGCATTCGTCATTCAGATGATGAGCATATTGCCACACTGCCAGTAGTCATTATCACTGGCAAGGATGATGTTGAGAAAACCAAGCAAGAGGTGCTTTCGGAAGGCGCCAATGACTTTATTTCCAAACCGTTTGATCGGTCGCAACTTTTGGCGAAAACCAAATCCTATATCAAGCTGAAACAAACGTCGGAACAGCTGGCGCAAACGACGCAAAAACTTGAGGACGAGGCTGCCATTGATGAAGTGACTGGGCTGTTAAGCAGATGCTATTTTGAAATGGCATCGCGTGAAGTATTATCGCGGCTAAAACGGCATGGCGGTCAATGTGTATTAATGTATTTATCAATCGATAATATTGAATCAATCTCTCAGAAACACGGAGAGCGTGTCGCGAACAGTCTTTTAAAAACGATCGCGAAACGAATTGCAAATGTGGCGAGAAAGGAAGACAATCTGGCCCGGATCGGCCACGCTAAGTTTGCACTGATACTTAATCCCGGTAACCTCGATGCGGCCTACAAGCTCGCTGACCGCTTACACAATGAACTTTGTGCGATCAAATTTACGATTGCACAAGATTCATTTAAGATTACTAACAGTATTGGTTTATATCAACCCGCACTTGGTGGTGATATAGTTGCTGAGAAAATATTTGTTGAAACCGAGAAGTGTCTGCAATCGGCTATCGCGGGTAATGGTAATAGTATCGTCACTTTTTCTGAATTAGATGTAGCAGAAAACAATGAAAGCCAATCGGCGACCAAGCCTTTATCGATTACCAGTGCACTAGCGATGCTTGATCGTGGTGAGTTTTCCAAGATTAATGCAGAAAAAGAAGTGTTGTTACTGGCGTTGCTACCATTACTTCAGCATATCGTTACCGATGAAAAAATGTTACAAAAATTAGTGGCTTTATTAGAAACTAAAGGCGCATCGTTTGATGAGACGAGACAGGCCGTAAATCAATAATTTTATTCGAGATTAAAGCTTCCGTGAATTAACCCGCTAATAGAGATATTAGCAAAGATTCGCGTGTGGGCTGTGAAACATCATCAATATTTTCTGGAATTTGAAACTGATAATTTGCAATTCAGATTGTTTATTAACAATCTGCCTTTAGTCAGTGCTATTGGACATCAGGGGTTGTCGCGTACCCTCAGGGTAGATCGATGGTTAAAACCAGGATCGAATACTGTCACACTACAATTTGATCATATAAAGCCAAGTGTTGTTGAGAATAGCAATGGCGAGGATCAGGTGCTTGCCAGAGGTAACTTGTATTCCATTGATCCCGACAACCTGGCCAACGGCGAGGCTGGCAATCAAGATCACCATCAGTCGATAAGAAATACGGTCGCCCGGTTTAAATGGACGAACAATAGCAGAAAAATCCGGTTACCATTTAATGATCAATTCGAACTCGAAGTCGATGAGTATTATGGTACCAATCTATGCGTTAACGCTGCGATAACCAGTGACCTTGATTTACCTCAAAAACAAAAAATCATTCGCCTGGTTCAGAAGTATATTGACACTATTTCCCAGACAGTTCCCACGCCCGACCAGATTTCCTTCTATAAAATATCCCCTGCTGATAGCCACGAAAATAGTGAGTTAGATGTTTTACAATCTTCTGTATTGACATTGACTCCAGAACAGAAACGCAGACTTATTGATTTGCCAAAATTCACGTTGGCAAACTGCCGGTTTTATTCCGGGCTGGACGAAAAGGTGATCTGTATATCGACGTTGCCACTAGAACAATTAATGATTGCTTATCCATCGATATTAAAAATTATGCCGATTTGCGTTGCCCAAATTGATGGTGCTTGGGCGATATTACTTTAAAGTAACGATATGTTATGGGTGATTAACAGTTGGCAGCGAGACAGGGCTAGTCATCCTTTGCGCTTGTTGAAAAATAAGATTATACTGCACTCGCGACTATGCGCCTGTGGCTCAATTGGATAGAGTACCTGGCTTCGAACCAGGTGGTTAGAGGTTCGAGTCCTCTCGGGCGCACTTTAATCCAGCTTTCAAGGATTGGAATTGGATCACATCATGGCGCAAAATTTGAAGAAATAGTTTTATATGTCTGAACAAGGCACTTATATTGCGTAAAAATATCGCATTTTGTTTTTAGGTAATAACAGGTACAATAGTCAGTAAATAGATTAAAAATTGTTAAAAGTGAGTAAGATAGGGTAATAAGTTAGAATTTTTAGGTCATTTTTATAGAATTTTTAGGTCATTTTTACCGGATTTTGCAAGTGCAAATGTAATAAAAAATATTAATTAAGAGTACTCTCTTTGGGAGCAATAAGGTGCGGTCGCGGGTCGTAATCAAAGTAGTTTTTTTAGTACTGATATTTCAGTCTGTCGGTGTTTATGCGGTTGAGTCCACTTGGAGCGCTTGGGAAAAAGCTAATTCACTATCGATATCCGCTGCCTGGATTGTTGTGCGTCAACCGGATAAGGGTTTTTGTTATATCAAACACCGTTATGACGCAAATCCGAAAAAAATGGATTTATCCATGCGTAAAGATTTAAAGCTTAGATTGTCTCTACCTTACTATGACGGAATTAAAGGTAAAATCACCTATCAAATTGATAGTGGTAAAACTAAGAAGGTAAAGCCAAGCAAATTTGAAGCCGTGCTGCCAAAATCCGTTGCCAAAAAATTACGCAAAGCCGAAGTACTTACAGTGAGTGTTAAACCAGTAAACAGTACTGTTATTACCCAACGATTTATTATGAAAGGTTTTAACGATGCGGGCATTTGGTTAGGTTCGAAAAAGTGCAAGCAAAAACTACCTGATAGATTTACACACTAACCGGTATCAACTTCTCGGCAAACTCCGTCCTATAGCCGGCACTAAATTATGTCGTGTACATACCCCCTATAATTGAATGAGTCTAATTATGTTTAGACATTAAATATTTTTATATTTGATCTAAATCAAAGCGCTTAACACTTCATAGTTGCAAGCTGTCATCAGCAAATCAAATATTATTTTAAATGGAGATATTTATGCATGTTGATGACAAGAAAGTAGCAGTTAATCTAAGCAAGACAATCATAATATTGTTATCCATAATGGTCGTGCTGATAGTGATAGCGAATATAGTTGTCTAAGATATTAAGTTTTCCAAGATTATCACTAGCGTAGGTTGCTTAATTTTTCACGTAGCCCGGACTTCGCGTAGCGAACGCCGGGGAAAAACAACCACGTTTATGCTACCGAATCCCCAACCCCGTCAGAGCTGGTCTCTGGCACTTCCCCATTTTGTTGTTGTAATTCTATTCGTTTCCCGGCGTTCGCTGCGCGAAGTCCGGGCTACTTGTTTGTGTGGGCTGGTTATTTTCAAAAAACTCATAAATAATATACAATTCAATCGTGCAGAAATAAGCACACGTTAAGGTGCTTTGACATCTGGATTTGATTCCAGGTTTGATTGTTATTTATTAAGGAAAAAATATGAAAAAGAGTCTGGCATTATTATTAGGAGTTTCGGTAATAACAACAGGATTATTCGCTGAAACCAGCAAGCTTCCGAGTATTGCTGATGAGGTAAAAACTTATCAGGAAAAAGGCAAAAATGCTGCAAAGAAAGGCGGGGGAAAGTCTCCGTTTTCGACAAAGGACATGCAGGCAATGCAGTTATTCGCCAAGGAGCTGGCAAAAAAGATGCCCAACCCAGGGCTCAAGGTTGGTGACAAAGCGCCGGACTTTAGCCTAAAAAATGCCTTTGGAAAAGAAGTGCGTTTATATGATGAGATCAAAAAGGGTCCTGTTATTTTGACCTTCTACCGAGGCGCATGGTGTCCGTTTTGTAATCTGGAATTGCATGCTTTAAATACGAGTTTGCCTGCATTTAAGAAATATAATGCCAGCGTTATCGCGGTGACACCACAAAAGCCAGACAAGTCAGCCGCACAAATAAAAAAGGATGCTTATCCATTTGAAATTTTGAGTGACCTGGATAGTAAGGTGATTAAAAATTATAAATTACTTTTTAAGTTATCACCGGAATTAGTAGCCATTTACAAGAAAGCTGGGTTAAATTTAGAAGATTTTAATGGCAAAGGCAGGAACGAATTACCCGTTCCGGGTACATTTGTGATAGACACAAAAGGGGTTATTCGTGCAGCGTTTGCCGACACAGATTACAAAAAACGTATGGAACCTGTCGATATTGTGAAAGCGTTAAAGACGATTAAATAATTAATATAAATAAGGTCAAGACGATTGCTTGGTTTGCAGAATACGATCAATATCTTTGTTGAGGCTCTTTACAAATCTGTAAATATCCCTGTCCATATTGAGGCGGGCCGCTTTCTCGACTTGTGCGGCAGATTGCTTAAGTGTCAGCACGGCACAGTATGAAGCGGCACCGTGAATTTTATGCGCGACGGTTTCTAATTTTTTATAATTGAGTGGGTTGAGTGACTGGTTAAGATTATTTTTCATGTTGGGTAGATCATCGACCAGCATTTGAAATAATTCATTGGCTAATTCTAAGTTGCCACCGGTTAGTCTTAGTGCCTGGTTGTGATCAAATAGTTCAGAAACGGCGGGTGCGGCTCGTTGTTTTTTCGGGATAGCAGGTATTCTGATATCCACTTTTTCGGATTCGACTTTTTTTAACGGTTTTTCAATATTTAACCAGTTAGCGGTAATCTCAAACAAGTTGGCCTCGTGCACGGGTTTAACCAGAATATCATCAAATCCAGCGCTAACAAACCTGTCCTGATCACCATCAATAATATTTGCCGTGAGTGCAATAACCGGTGTGCGTTTTTGTCCGTGCTCCATCGCCCGGATTTTTTTGGCGGCTTCAAGTCCGGACATGACGGGCATTTGTATGTCCATAATAACCAAATCGATATGTTGAGTCGCAAATAGGTCAACCGCTTCTTGACCATTTTTAGCTTCGATTATTTTTCCTTTGCGCTCTTCCAGTAACACTTGAATCAGTCGTCTATTGACATCATTATCGTCGACGACCAGAAAAGTAATATTGGAGAACTCGGGTTCATAGCTTAGTACCGGCTTATTGCTCTCATCAGCGAGTTCATCCGGGTTGGAACTCGAACGCAGCATGTCGCAAAGTTTGCCGTAAAAATGTTGTACTCGAATCGTTTTAGGAACCACGAGGCTGGCGCCTTGATTAACCAGAGACTTATATAATTCTTTATTAACGGAAGTTGCCATAATGATAATGGGTGTTTCTCTTGGATTTTTGATCGCCCGAGTCAGCTTTCTGAACTGGTTGGTTTCAAGTTCGTTTTTGTCGAGCGCGAGAATGGCTAACGAATTTCTGTTATCATATTTCACTGGATTCGCCAGCAGTTTAGCAATTTCTGCAAACTGGTCAGTTTCACTGATCTCAATGCCCCAATCCGATATCTGGTGTATGATTGCTAAACGTGATAGTTCATTTCGGTCATATAGCAGGCAACGATAGGTACTCAGCGGGTTAAATTCTGTGAGGCACTGAACCTCACTGGTATCTATTTTAACGGTAAAGGTAAACCAGAACGTCGAGCCTTCACGAAGTTTGCTCTCGATACCGATTTCACCTCCCATGCTTTCAACAAGTTTTTTACAGATGACTAATCCAAGTCGAACACTGCTGTAGTGACCCTCGCCAGGTTTTTTAGAGTGGACATAAGGGTCAAACAGGTCTTGTTGCCCTTTTTTAGAGATCCCGATACCGGTATCCTGAACGCTGACTTTAAGGATTACGCCGTTATCATTTTTTTCTTCAAGCATGATGCGAATAGTAATGCTGCCTTTATTGGTAAATTTTATCGCGTTGCTGGCGAGATTAGTGATAATTTGTCTTATTCTAACCGGGTCGGAAATTAGTCGTTTGGGTACGTCCGAATATAGCATCAGTATAATATCCAAGCCTTTGTTATAGGCGTTTGGTGTCAGCAGCGTGACCGCATCTTCAATCACTTCACGTAGATTAAAGCTGATATTATCGATACTAAATTGACCTGCTTCAATCTGCGAAAAATCCAGGGTGTCATTAATCACCGTCAGCAGGGCCATTGTCGAATTTTTGATAGTCAATATATGATCTTTTTGAGTTTCGTTAACACTGGATTTTAATAGCAGATTACTAAACCCCAAAATACCATTTAGGGGTGTCCTGATTTCATGGCTCATGTTGGCAAGAAATTCCGTTTTTATTAAACTGGCATCCAGCGCTTGCAGACGTGCTTTATCCAACTCCTCATTTTGCAATTCCAGTTCGGATAGTGTCGCGCGCAATTGCTGGGTTGCTATTTCGATTTTCCCATGCAGATATTTATGCGTTTTCTCAACCTCGTTACTCATGGAGTTGATGCCTTGTTCCAGCGTTCCAATTTCGCCTGTCGAACTCCTTTGTACCTGGGTATTCGGTTTTCCTTCGGCAATATTTTTTACCGTGTCCGTTAGGCGTATAATCGGTTCAGTCACGTTCTTTCCCAACCTAAGGGCGAGAAAGGTACTGATAAATAACCCGATCAGTGTAATAAACAAACCTTCCATGACGATGGTTTTTTTTCGGGCGGCTACACCTTTTCGACTAAAGTAAACAAAAACCCACCCCAGCGTTTTGGTATCGCTAATCGTTTCTTTTTTTTCTTTCGAAAACCGGGTAAAGACCGTGTGAACGATGGGTGCCTTGTACATTAGTTTTCCAGCATCTCGTGTTTGTTGGTCTAGCGGCGTTGATTCGTTTACGACTGTCAATCCTCTTTCATCTTTGATGATGATCTGAATGACGTCGGCTTCTATCAGTGCAGTTTTAACCAAAAAAATGAGTTTTTCATTATCTTCAATTATTTTTTGGTGAGAGGCGACGTGGGCGAGTTGATTGATCTGGATCTTTGCTCGATCCAACAATGATTGCTCCAAATCATTTATTTGGGTATTGACGAAAAAAAATGAAAGCGCAAACGCGATGCCGACCGCAGGTGTGAGAACCAGGATTAACACCCGACTGCGTATACCCCAATTATATTTCCAAACCTTTTGGATTTTTATTACCAAGTTTCTGGCAACATTGATACAATACTGCCAAGCCTGCGATAAATTTTGTTTTATTTGCATGTGCTGTTATTTGGACGATTTAGTTAAAATGTTATACCGTTTTTTTTGCAGTTTGCATACCGTAATATGCTGCTGAAAATAAAACCGAGCTTATGTCGCTGACAGAAAAATACCATATTTTAATCGAAAAAACAGTCACATAGTTGATTTTTGATGATGATGTGGCTTTAAACTGAGATTATAACCATAATCTGGATAAAAATGGACAAACTACCAACGATCGAATCCACCATTGGCAATACGCCGCTCGTCAGGCTGCAGCGGTTGCAAGCGGGGGAGAATAACCAGATTCTGGTTAAACTGGAAGGTAATAATCCCGCCGGATCAGTGAAAGACAGGCCCGCCATGAATATGATCATTTGTGCGCAGACGCGTGGTGAAATTAAACCGGGTGATACCCTGATTGAAGCCACCAGTGGCAATACCGGCATTGCTTTAGCCATGGCTTGCGCTATCCGTGGTTACCGTTTAATTCTGATTATGCCCGAGCACATGAGCGAAGAAAGGCGATCGGTCATGCAGGCATTTGGTGCCGAGTTGGTATTGGTATCTAAGGAGGGTGGAATGGAAGAAGCGCGCGATCTCGCCACTCAAATGCAACAAGAGGGTAAAGGTAAGGTGCTGGATCAATTTGCCAATGAGGATAATCCAAACGCACATTATCTGACGACCGGCCCGGAAATTTGGCAGCAGACAGCGCGATCAATTACGCATTTTGTTTCCGCCATGGGGACGACAGGCACCATCATGGGCGTCGGTCGTTTTCTAAAAGAAAAAAACCAGGCCATAAAAATAGTGGGTGTACAACCAACACCCGGTACCAGTATTCCGGGTATACGGCGCTGGCCCAAGGCGTATTTGCCGCGTATTTTTAAACCGGAAGGTGTTGATCAGACAATTGATGTCGACCCTACGCAGGCTGAAGATACGATGCGTGATCTGGCGGCTAGGGAAGGTATTTTTTCCGGTGTTTCCTCTGGCGGCGCTGTCTTTGCCGCGCTGGAGCTCGCTAAAGGTCTTAAAGATGCTGTGATTGTTTCTATTATATGCGATCGTGGAGACAGATACCTGTCGACCGGGGTTTTTTCAAAAACCTAAATGTTGATATCGATTTGTTGCTAGTTATATAAAAAATTGGATAGATTAAAATGGGAAAAAAACGCCACCGTCGCCGCTACGCAAATAATAAACCACTTTCTGATTCACCCACTAGTTGCCAAATTGCCAGTCTTTCTTCAGATGGCCGTGGCGTCGGAAAAGTCGAAGACAAATCAGTGTTTGTCAGTGGTGCCTTGCCGGGTGAAACCGTAGAGTTTCTCTATACCGCAAAACGTCGCGATTATGATGAAGGCATTTTGCATAAAGTAATTTCCGCATCCGCAGATCGTGTCGAACCGCAATGTCAATATTTTGGTGCCTGTGGTGGTTGTGTGCTACAGCATTATTCAGTTGACAAGCAAATAGCGTTTAAGCTTGATCAGCTTAAAAATAATTTAACCCGTATTGGCAAGGTAGATGTTAGCGAATACGTAGCGCCGATTACCGGAAAAATCTGGGGTTACCGTCATAAAGCCCGTTTAGGTTGTCGTCATGTCCATAAAAAAGGAAAGGTACTGGTCGGATTTCGTGAACGTCAAAGTTCTTTTATAATGGAGATGGATCGTTGCGAAGTTTTACATCCCTCGGTCGGTTCGCGTATTGACGGATTGGCAAAGCTTATTGCGCAACTGTCCGTCTATGACAAGATCGCACAAATTGAAGTGGCCGTTGCTGATAATGGTTGTGGCCTTGTTTTTAGAAACCTAGAGGCCTTTACTGAGGATGATATTGAAGCGCTTATTCAATTTGCTAAAGACAACGAATTGGTGATCTACCAGCAACCGGGTGGATTAGACTCGATAGAGTTGATTTATCCGGATCATTATATTCCAACCTATACCGCAGCAGCGTTTGATATTCGTTTTGAATTTGCGCCGACTGATTTTACTCAAGTGAATCCATCCGTAAACACACAAATGTTGGAACTGGCAATAGAATGGTTAGCGCTGTCAAAAGATGATCGCGTATTGGATTTGTATTGTGGCATCGGCAATTTTAGTCTGCCGATCGCGCGATATTCAGGATTTGTGCTTGGTGTCGAGGGGGCAGCGGTAATGACTGAGAAGGCGCGACATAATGCTAACTTGAATGGAATAGATAATGTGGCCTTTGAAACCCATAATCTTGCTGATGACGCAGACAAATTTTCCTGGCTGGATAAACATGCAAGTTTTAATAAAATTTTGCTCGATCCGCCGCGTTCGGGTGCTAAGGAAATTATTGGTAAACTCGGACGTAGTGGGGCGCAAGCAATACTCTATGTTTCTTGTCATCCGGCCACGCTTGCAAGAGATGCGGATAGGCTGGTCAATGAGTTTGCTTATAAATTGAAAAAAGCAACTATACTGAATATGTTTCCACATACGGCTCATGTGGAATCGATAGCTCTGTTTGTTAAATAACGGACTTATTAATCGACGATGAAGAGTAATAATGAACTTTGGGAACAAGCCAAAAACCGCTATCCAACAGGAAGTGTGCTAACAGGTGAAGTGTTTCAGATCACGTCATTTGGCCTATTTATCGATATAGGCTATGGGACAAAATTAGGCTACGTGCCAATTGGTATTATCGAAATTGTATCAAGCAAAAGTCAATATAGTGATACAAAACCACAACCTAAAGTAAGGCAACTTGTACGCTGTGAAGCGATTTTTCATCGCGATAACAATATGGAAATAGATTTGCAGTTGTTAGATATTGTCGGGAAAAATGAATAATATTCCCCGGACTTCGAGCAGCGAGCAGCGAACGGTGGGATTTCCCAAGCACGGAACCCCAGGGAAAAAACAACAGTAATGCCTGAAGGCTCCCCACGAATTTTATGTTTTTTACCCAATGTATGCCCCAGTCAGTTGATTGCATATTTACTATTTTGTCTTTGAGCAATGTCCTTATTTCTGTCTTATAAGGGTGAGCGTTTTTTTTCAATAACTTAAATTAATCAGTGCGAGTAAAAAATCCTGTACTGCGCTTAGGCTGTAACGCGGTTTTAGATGTGAGGGAGTCCATAGTGATTTTTTTCCAATGAGAATTAGAAAAGCGATATGCAGTCGGCATTTAATCGTGTGACGGGGTCAAAGAAATAGGCCAGGGCATTATAATAATTAACTGGTCTTGGAAGTTATTGATACTCATTTCAATTGTTGATATAACTGTGACAACAACTAACGGGGAAAGACGAGATGGTAGGGATAACGAATGGATGAAAAAGAACAACTTCTTTGGGATAGAATTCAAGCCTATTCTTTCGATAACATTGATGCTGATTTTCCATTTTTGAAGAGACTTGCACGCGATAATAACTGGTCTTTGAAATATTCGAAAAGCGTTATCGAAGAGTATCGTAAATTTATGTTTCTAGCGATAAAGGCTGGACATCCCGTTACCCCATCGGATCAAGTAGATCAAGCTTGGCATTTACATTTGCTTTATACTGAAGAATACTGGAGTGTATTTTGTAAAAAGGTGCTGCATAAATCTTTTCATCATCAACCGACAAAAGGCGGTCTACACGAAACTAAAAAATTTAAAAAGTGGTATTCAAATACTCTAGATTCCTACAAAAAATATTTTCAGTCATCGCCTGCGATAAAAATATGGCCGAATGTTGAAAAACGGTTTTCCAATGCGCCTTATTTTCAAAGAATTAATACTCACGGACACAGGCTGGTTAAAGTCGATACGCTTAGGTTGTTGCGTTATGCGCTTGTGGTTATATTGATACTGAGTTTAATTATTCTTTTAAAGCCTACGCTGATTTTTAGTGAATCCAGCTGGATTAACATGAAAGGAAACAATGCCTACTTTGCTGCTGTGCCATCTTTTGCCATAGTAGGAATATTATTCGTAACTTTTTACATACGAGGTATGACAGGGAAAATTAAAGTAGACGAAGATGGAAGCAATTCAAATAGCTCTAGTGGTTGTGGAGGCTGTGGTGGTTGCGGATAATTGGGGTTGGGTTTTTTGTTTTATCCATTTTAAAAATAACTCTATCTGCCAATGTTTTTTATATATTGGCAATGGTTTTCGCACTTAATGTGAAGTTATTGGTAAGGAAAACATAGTGCTTTTTTGTTTCTGGGTCACGGTAACCCACGCGACGCATTCGGGTGGGGCACTTTTTATGTGCTTGAACTCCTGTAAACTCGATCACAAACGACAACGCTATGCTTAGGAAATTCAACGAGAGAAGCTGGAACGCTTGTGTCGTTATATCACCAGGCCAGCGATATCGGAAAAGCGGCTATCACTAACATCCAATGGAAAAGTCTGCTATGAGTTGAAAACGCCCTGGTGCGATGATACCACGCATGTTTTTTTCGAGCCTTTGGACTTTACCGCTCTCGCGCATAGCCCAGGCCAGCCTCTCGATCTCCGATCTCACCTTCTCCCTGCGCCTGCGGCATTAGTGCACAACGCTTGAAGCGGGTTTTCGAAGCTACCG
>QILK01000224.1 GCA_003233345.1 Gammaproteobacteria bacterium
TCCGCGAGTCAGAAGTTTTTTTCAGCGTCATTACAACCCCAGTTGTCTGCGCTGAAAAAAATCTTCTGGCTCGCGGATGTAAAGGGCGCTGTCGAAAAGGATAGTAACTCTAAACCCATATCATTTATAAAATACTCTGCTAGGGTATAAGTTTGGCAAGATCCCATACCAGTATCGTATCTTGCACCAAAGCACTAATTTTTTCCGACCCAGCCACAATATAGTTTGGCGATCTGCCTATCCCGCTAATTTTGTTAATCTGTTTGAATGATTGACTATCCCAGACAGTTAGATCTCCACGACTGTACACAGCAACGATATATCGACTATCGCTGCTCAAACTTACTGACTTGGCAACCTTGTCAGTTTTAATAATACCCAGCGGTTTGGCAGATCGAATATCCCAAATTCTAATCGTTTTATCCGTCGCGCTAGAAATCAGTCTCCCGTGTTTTTGATCGTGTATCAGCCCGGTTATCGAACCCCTGTGCCCTTTATATTCAGCACTTATTTTAGTGGTCAGCAAACTGATTTTTTTAATTATTTGCTCTCCTTTTTTGACAATAATCAGTCCGTCTTTTCTCGAAAGAAATAACATTTTTCTCACTCTCTCGTTTAAAGACAAAAGTTGTAGCTGCTTACCGCTGGCAACGTCCCAAATATATATTTGCTTGTTGGCATAACATGCAAATTGCTTTTCATTGCCCGACAGAGCCACCTCGGATATTGCTATTTTTTGCTTGTGATCATAAGACTTAACAATCCGGTCGCTGGATATATCGTATAAAAATACCTTTCCAATTTTACTGCCAACCACGATAATACTTTTATTTTTCATCACAGCATAAGCGCTATAGCTGGCGCGGATACTGCGAATTAGCCCAACTTTTTTCTGCGGTTTTATAAACTCACTGCCTTCGACTTCAACTGCTTTAGTGCTTTTTCCTACTGAAAAACTAGTGATATGTGGATTATTCTGTTTTCCTTTAACCTTATCAGGATCAAGCTCGAGAAAATAGATAATCCCCCAACTACTACCCACCACGGCTTTCTTAATTTTTGGCCATAAATAAAAACGCCTGCCATTTCCAAATTTTCCAAGACTAAACTTCTCGATCAGAGAATTATGATCTAATAGAATTCTATTCGAAAGGTAAAAACTGGTACCTTGTAGTGTTTTCCCTATGCCAGCATTGGCAAATGCTTTTCTTGTTCTATATCCCGGGTGACTGACTTCCACCAGAAACTTACCCGGCTTTACCTGCATGCCTTTTTTATACTTGTCAGTGGAATTCAGCATTTTAATATTAGCGGTTCTTGGCACAACGGTAATATTCAAAGGGACCGTGAATACTTTTAATTTCGAACTAAATACCTCCACAGTACCGGAACCGACAAATAAGTTTTTACGCGACGATACAAATCCCTTTTTCTTAAGCTCAATCATATGCGGGCCCGTCTTAATACCTCTTATAGTTTTGGGGGTAAAACCTGCGTCCGCGCCATCAATGATTATTTGCGCACCTTCCGGTTCACTTTTTACTATTACTGACCCAATCTCTCGAACACTACCGGTATCCTTAGCCGGGCGGTCGCTAGGCTTATAGTCACTGACCGGTATAATGTTACTTAAGGGCTCACTATCATCTGTAGAGAAAAATATAATTATCAGCCAGGTAACTAAAACTGAGCTAACGACTATAGCAATCGTTTTTAATCCGGCATTGAACCTCACCCCCCCATATCGCGGGGCCGCAGACGCGGGTGGGATTTTGATTTCAGCATTCGCGACTGTCTCCCGTTCACTCTGTGACACCGGCGCGGTATTTTCCAATGCATCAAGTAAGCAAAGTACGGAATCAACTTTTTGCGGTCTATCTTTAGACAGTGGTCTAACCAACCAATCAACAATCTCGAGAAATTTTTGACTATAACGTCCTGCGCCTACCCGTACCGCTGGCGTTAACGGATCGGGTTCTTTCTCTTGCAGCGCACGAATACGTTCCGTTGCATCAATAGGCGGTGCCCCGAGAATAATACGATATATTGTTGCACCCAGTGCATATAGGTCACAGGCGGGGGTAAGGTTTGCCGATAAACCGTATTGCTCAATTGGCGCATACCCGGCAGTCACGATTCCGGTAATGGACTTACTATGTTCTCCCAACGCTTGGCGTGCAGCCCCAAAATCGATTAAAAATGGTTCGCCATCATTAGGGATATATATATTGCCCGGCTTAATATCCCGGTGTAAAAAACCCTGTTGATGTACAAGTTCTAGTCCGCAAAGAAGATAGCGTAATAAACGTGTAAGAAATTTTTCATCGTCCCCGCCGTGCGTCTTTAAATAGTCACTGAGACTGCAACCTTCGATATAGTCCATTACCAAATATGCTGTGCCATTCGCTCGCATATATCGTGTTACTCTGACAATGTTCGGATGTTTGAACTTTGCTAGGGTACGGCCTTCCTCTACGAACTGCTCTAATCCATACTGATAATCTTCAGCCAATGATTTTGATTTTGCGGTAACACTATTGTCCGCGAGACGCCAGGCAAATTCCCCGGGCAAATATTCCTTAAGTGCTACCACGCAATCAAGGTCTTTATCGATCGCCTTGTAGGTAATACCAAATCCCCCCGAACCCAACAGAGATTGTATTTCGAAATTTTCTATCTGCGTACCCGCAGGTAGAATATAGTTGGATGATTCGTTTACCATCAACTGGTCCGGCTACCGAGGAGGCTTAACATTCGGAGCAGGTTCTTTAGGTTGGTTAATAGTCCGGGGAGTATTATTATTTATCTTCACGCCCCGTTCCTGGTTTACTATTTTTGGCTTTTCAGTGGGGGTTGCAATCACTGGCTTAGGCACCGAATTAACAACTGGATTCACAATAACCTTGGGTTTAGCAGGATCAGAGCTTGCTTTAGGGCCAGGTTTTAGTTTTGGACTGAAAATTGCTGTGGGACTAGGTTTGGATTTGGGTTTAGGTTTCCTAACACTGGCTATCAGCTTCCAGCATTTGTTATTATTTCTAACAATAAACCGCAGTTTTCCGGTAAAATCTTTCAACAAAGATTGCTCTTTAACTTCCCTGGAATTTCTAAAAAATACTTTTCCTGATTCAACATTGCATTTTCTAATTGCGTAATACAACGGTGACATACCGTGTTTATCGCGAATATCAACATCGGCCCCCTTTCTGACTAAACTTTTTATCACTCTAAAAGTATGTCTGTTTTTCGCGTGTTTACTCATAATCAACCGATGCAACGGGGTTTCGCCCTTAGAATTTTGACTGTTGACATTAATTCCCGCTTTAATCAGCAACATAATCAAATCTGGATTCTCGACATTATCAATAACCGTCATTCCTGAAAGTGAGGGTATATCCAGCTTAGCGCCCTTGGCTATAAGTAATCGCATCGTACGTTCATCTGGTACAAAAAAGATCGGCGTTAAGCCTTTTTTATTTCTGAAACCGACGACAGCATCATTCTCGAGTAATAATGAGGCCATTTTATAACTTTTAATATAGTGAATTGGCATAGACTGAGAATAGTCTATCTTATTGACCTCGGCACCATTACCCAACAGTATTTTCGCCACATCGAGTGAATCACGCATAACCGCAACATGCAACGCCGTTCGCCCAAATTTATTGATGCGATTAACCTTGATCCTACGCTTTAATAACAACTGTATAAGTTTAGTATTATTACGATAGGCCGCCACAATTAATGGCGTCCACTTACCATCACTTGATAAACTGTCCGCCGAAACACCTAAGGTCAATAATATTTGAATTGATTTCTTGCCTTCTTTTTTTGCAACTTTTATCAGATAGTCGCCTCCAAAAACCTGAAATAGTACAGACAGCCCTACAACCGATACAAACATTATTATTACGAAAAAGCTCCTCTGCTTTGTGTCACCATCTCTCAACACCTGAATAACATAGGAAAGAAAGGCTACCAGCAAGCAGGTAAAAATATAATGATAAATAATATTCTTGATAAAATGATCGGCATAAAATTTCATGCCGTACTCAGTTGATTTTTGAAAATACACGTAAGGATAACCCACAACCGTCGTTTCAGACGTCATTGGCGGGCCACCACTTATTGGTAGCGTACGAAATCCCGTTGAATACTCTGATAAAAAATAAGCGGACAACAATAAAAAAACCAAGATCTTGGCTGTATTTGGTTTAAAAAAATCTAAAAATATTTGCATGATGTTTCAGTAGTTTTGGCTAAATGCGTTTTTTTTTCAGTTAAAGATGATACAGAAACAGCAATACTAAAATCGATATTTTCATATTTTAGCAAATCTAATTTAATTTTTCACGATGGCTATTTCCCCGCCATGCCGATTAGTAGATATCATCGTAATAACCTGGCTCACGGTGCCTTTCATATCCATTATATTCATAACTATCTTCAAATCGAGATCTAGCGGTATCATTCGACCGCCTGCCAGAACGAACGTTATTTTCCGGTCTTACATTATAGGATTTATTTGCACTTCTGTCAGGTCGATATCCTTGGGCCTGGTCACGGTCACCCGGCGAGTCGTAACCATTTTGCGAAGAATATTGATCCTGATATTCATCTCGCCTCCGGTAAGAACGATCTGACTGTCTATTATAATCTTCACGTATTCGACGTGGCATAGTGTTTTCGCTATAACGACTAAACTTCGCCGAGCCAACGATAATTTCGTTTTTTGCAAAATGTCCTTTTTTTAATTTCAATTTTGACGTTAATCTAATGAGTCTTTTTAAACTTTTTTTAGAACCCGCATTCACAAAAACATGAATATAATACGTTCCTCTTGCCTTACCCGTATTATACCCCGATAGTCGTTTGGATGTTTTTAGGTTATAGCGCTGTGATTTTTTCGCATTACCCGTCCTCGACCAATTAGCACGCCCGCCTAACAATCGACCAAAAACTTGTTTGGCATCAACGCTATAACGCCGATAGCGTTTTTTAAACGGAGAAGGTCGACTACCTATATAGATGGCTAAACTTGATTGTGACTCACCAACTGGAATAAGCTTATTAATAATATGCACCCGCGCATGCGCATTTTTCTTGGTCGACAAAACATACCCTCGTGGCAAATAAAACCGCAGCGGATAAGCGCCGTTTGTTGCGCCGAGTGTCACCTTCTTGGGCCCTTTGATTAACTTACGTTTTCCAGATTTCGCGGTTAACAAAATACGCATTGCTAAATCGATCGAATGCTTCTGATTGTTCGCCGCACGGTCATTCATAAAAACGTCGACTGATATTACCGTATTATCGGGTGTTACCAAAAACAATGAACGTATGAGCGACATTTTATTTTTCAGATATATTTTCGACGGCTCCACAAGAAACCGGTTGCGGTCAACGCTGCTTATTCTGTACTTTATGCCGGGTATCCGTGGATATTTCTGAAGCAATTTAACAAGACCAGCATTTAAGTTATCAGAACGTATCGCAAATAGCTCTTTTATGACCAGCCTTACTTTCAATCCTGATTTTTCAAATTTGAGAACATGCACTTTATCGAAAATATTGTGCCCGGAACCAAGCGCTGACAGCTGCTTTTTTGTGCCCACAGGTAATTTCATGCTAAGTCTGTTACCCAATATAGAATAAGGTTTCTTGTTTAAGCTAGCATTATAAAAAGAACTACTGGCAAACGCTGTTGACGGAATTAAGGTCAGCAAGCAAATAGACAGAAAAAATAGGGAACAATAATATAAACAGTTATTTTTAAGCAATTTGTTTCACTCCGAGATGTCTCTTTTTAAGCTTAGGTTATCGTTAGTTAAGAGTTTATTATATAATTCATGAATCTTCCCTGAATAATACGCCAACAATAATAAATATTTTTCGAACTAACCCTTTAAATTAATGCCATACTAAATATAATATTTAGTATAAAATTGGGACTGATAATTATCCATATTTATAACCTGACTTAAAAATTGATATGTCACTATGTTTAAAAACATTGCCCATAATTTTCGCTTGATCTTGATAAACCTTGCCTGTCTGATTTTAATATCCTGCAGTAGCGGTGGGCCACCGACAAAGGAGAAGTTCACCAATCTAATAAATGGACACTGGTATGGTGAAGAAAAAAATAAAGATATTCAAACCTACTGGATATACCACTATAAAGCAGACAAGACCTTTACCCTGAAAACGCTCGAAGTTGACCAGGGTGAACGCAGAATAACCGAAGTGTGGGGTACTTGGTTCTATAAAGAGGGTGTTTTTACTGAAACAGTGACACATGACAAAATTGGTAAAACCGCAGCGCTGCCATCGAAGTATCAAGTTGATGCAATCTCCAATCAACAGTTTAAATACACTGAGTTTACCACCAAAAATCAGTATATGGATAAGCGGGTATCTGCAGAATTTAATTTTCCACAGTTGAAGGTCGTTTCCATACCGACGGTAAAACCCCGAAAAAAACCCCGAAAAAGATACAGAAAAAAGCGCCGAAGAAAAAGAGTTCGCGGCCGAGGGAATGTGTATAAACCACCCTACCAGCGAGTGAATCGACAAAAACAGCCGCTACCGGGGCCACCACGCAAGACACCGGCATTAATACAAAACAAATAGGACATAAGCAACGGCTAGTGATAATTGCATCAATGCAAATATTGATGCTTTTTTTATAAAATCGATAAACGACATTGCCAGTTTGTGCTTGTGAATAATGGTGACTGCGACCAGCGTCGAAGCACTTCCTATTGGCGTTATATTACCACCCAGGTTCGCGCCAAACACAACAGACCACCATAGCGCCGCATTTTCCTGGACTTGCGGACCATCAACCAGGATTTTGGCTAACATCGCTGCTAAGGGGATATTATCAGTAACGGAGCTCGCTGCGGCTGATGCAACCAGCAACCCAGCCGTACCTGGCATGTTTTTGCCTTCGCCAATTAACAGGGTTAACCCTTCGCCGATAAAATCCAGGACTTTGGCATGTTCCAACACCCCAATAACAATAAACAGGGCGATAAAAAACCCGATCAAATCCCAGTCTAGCGTCCTATAAAACTCATCCACCCGTGACTTAAATCGGATAAGCATTATTGCCGCGAATGCTAGTGCCACAAATCCCATCCCTAATACTTTAGGCAACGCCGATGCAGAGGCAATAGACACTATAAATAAAACCAGCATTACCGAGGAAAACCAGAAAAAACCCGTGCTTTCGATACCATCTCGCTCATCAAAGCTTTCAATCTGTTTTTGGGCCTGTTGTCGTTCATGGTCATTTGCCAGTGCTTTAATTGAAAATATTTTTGCACTTAACAATATTGTTGCAATTGTTGCCAACGCTACAAATGGGCCCGCTTTGATGAAAAATTCCACAAACGATATTTTTGCAGCCGTACCAACAATTATATTAGGCACAGAACTGATGAGTGTCAGCAAGCCACCGATATTCGTCAGCAAACCTTCGGTCAGTAAGAACCCCAATAATAGTTTTTTTTGTCCCAGTTTATTCAGCGAAACAGCCGAGAGCGAGCCAACAATAATCATCGCCGTTACATTATTGAGTACCGCTGAAAAAATTATCGTCATAATGCCGTAGTACCATAGAAGCTTAAGCGGATCTCCTACAGATGCTTTGGTCAATTTAAGGGCAATCCAGGTAAACAAACCAGACCGTGACGTCACATCAACAAACAAACTGGAACCGAGAATAATAGCAATTACCGCCCAATCCACCGAAGTAATATAAACAGGCATGACAACCGAATGGCCACCTGGCAAAACAACGTTACCTAGCGGTATTATTTTTAGAAATGTCCCCAACGCGATGCATAGGATTGCAAATACCCCCACGATTAGCGATTTTTTAGCGTGCAGCTTCTCTTCAAATGCAAGTGATACAATCATTAATACCAAGATCGCCAAAAACAAATAGGTAATCCCTGTGGATACCGGGAGTTGTGCTTCGTTCGCCATTGAGGTGGCTGTTACAATAATCGCAGAGACCATATTTGAATCCGTGGTAAAGTTGGGAATTAACGTTAGAGCAGTAACAATGGCGTTTGTCTAAGCTCAACGGCCAAAGGATAGGCTAACCCATGCATGGCCATTTGCTGGTCATCGCGAGAATTCATGACGAGCAAATCAACTTTATGCTCATCAATATACTTGCAAAATTCAGACAGAGAATGTCCGAAGCTGACTATAGATTTTAACTGAATGCCTGGTTTTTTCTCGCGCAAGACTTGACTGACTTTGTCAATATAGTCTCCTGGCTCCTTTAATAACCGATGTCGAATTTTTTCAGTCGCCTCGTCAGTATCAATTTCTATAATCTTTGATATAACACTCATATACTTGTTAAATATATCTGTGTCTTCAATATGAACAAGCCACAAGGTTCCATTATCCTCGACTAAACGTGCCGCGTAATTTACCAGCCGATCATCTGCCAACAAATGATCTGTCATTGCCATAACAACATCGGTATTAATCAAGGTATCCTTGTGCGCAAAACCCGATCTTGGATTCGGTAGGATCACAATTGGCGAATCTGTTTTTTGAACTAACACATCCAGGTGTTCGCCAAGACTATGTGGATAATTCCAGGCCTTGCTATGAAGATTACGGTAGGAAAATATAAGATCAGGTTCAGATGAACTGACGCAATTCAGTAGATCTTGTGTTGTGGTAAAATCTTCAGCATATAAAACATCCCAATTAACACGACTATCTATACCAATAACTGTCGCGAATGTTTTAATGCTATTTGAAAATTCTAAAGCTTCAGATTTACTAAGATCAGTCACGACCAGCACGGAAGAAAATTCTATACGAACGTGCGTATAGACTTCTTTAATCGCTGACCTGAAAGTGCTCTCAAATTGATCTACTTTACCCATAGAAAACTCATTGTACTGGAATAAAAACTACGGTGAAAGATGTGCTGTCGACCACTTATTCTTTTCCTTAGTGTAAGCTATTCGGTCATGCAACCTGTCTTCACGGCCTATCCAAAACTCCATGAACTGTGGCACTAGCCGATAACCACCCCAGTGAGGCGGCCGTGCAACGGCCTGATCCGCAAATTTTTTTTGCCATTCTTCAAACTTCCCACCTAGTTCATCACGATAATTCAATGGCTCACTCTGATCGGAAGCCCACGCACCAATCTGGCTACCCCGAGGACGATGTTTAAAATAGTCATCCGATTCCTCCGCAGTGGTTTTATTGATTTGTCCTTCTATACGTATTTGATAATTCAAATCATCCCACCAGAACAGTAACGCACCCCAGGATGTCTGGGCAATGTCCTTGCCCTTTCGACTATTATAATTACTATGAAAGACAAATCCGCGATGATCATAACTACTTAACAATACCACCCGTGAAGAACTGCGTTGATTATTATCAACCGTCGACAAACTCATCGCATGTGGCTTGTCAATGGCCAGTGCTTTTGCTTTTTGGTACCATTCAGTAAATAACTGAAGAGGATCGGATTCGCTCATATTAAATTTCCGCTGGAATTCTATTGATCGAAGTGAATTATAGATGGAAGTAAACTAAAAGGCTATGTGCCTTTGGATGAGATTTGCCGGGATTGGATTTGCCGGGCTTTCTACTTGTCTTTGCTATTGCGATTAAATAATGCTTCGAGGCGACCTCGGGCATCATCATTTACCGTCGATTGAGCTGAATTATAGGCATTCGCCTGGGGACTGAAGTATTCGCAATAGTTAGCTAATTTAAGATCTTGTGTAACCTCGCCAGAAGGGTGGTCACATTTGCTAATCATTTTAGGATTATAATTTTGACAAGCAATGCAAATATGTAAATCAGCCTTGCATGAGCTACATTGCGTATACCGTCCTATTGGCAATAATAGCTTGCTTATTTCGGCGCCACATTTCCAGCAAACAATTGACGCCGCCATCTGGCCATCCTTCTATTTAACCTTGCCTCGGAAATTCTGTAATTATGCATTCCCTGTAAATTGGCAATCACGTTTAAATTTCTTAATAATATCCTGCGGTGTTACCTCATAAATAGAGGCTCCTGACTCCATGCAGACCTCTTGAAGCAATCTAAGCGAGGCCATCGCATTAGCCACAGGCATCATTAGTGCAGGTTTTAAGTTAGCATCGTATAACAAATCCAAATCGCTAACTGCCTGCTTACTTTGAGTTAATAACCTAGCTTTTAAAGCCTTCATACATTTCTCCTGTTCCAGGTCGACCCGTCACCATACCATTACTAAAACGGCTACAATCAGTCACGAATAGTATCGACTATTCAGTTAATAGTGATATCCTTCTTTTGCCCAGTTCAGCGCCCATATTCCTTTATCCGCCAGTTTATAGTATACCGTCATCTTACCGCTTTTTTCTGACTTCTGTTTCGTCTGAGCTATATCAGTCGGCAATTGACTCGATTTCTGCTTAAAACTTGCTTCAACTTCCTGATATTTTTGCTTGTTAAACTTGTAATCAACTATCAGGTGATATGTTATAAAATTACTACCTATATAATTTTTACTTTTTATATCAATTTTGCTGATTTGCAATATACCCTGCGATGTCCTTTTTAGCGTTTTATTAAGATCAGATATGATTTTTGACTCTTTCGGGCCATCTTTCACATCGGCTACAGTAATACAACTAACAACAAGCATTAAGGTAAAAAACACTGGGTACGCAGGGTAAAAACCTACGTTTCTTTTCATCTAAACTCTCTATTTTAATGGAACCATGACCACGATAGCCAATAATCCCGGCTGCCAGAGGACAGGCAAACGAATTAGGCGCCCCTAGATAGTCAGGCTGTTACAAGAGGCCGTTATTTTACAGTATATGCGCACAATATTTATACTCATTTACGTGAATTGCAGCACACTTTTGTGATATTACAATCAACAAATCGCTAGTTTGTTAAGCACAATTTTGCAGAGCGGTAATTATAGGCTGGAAGAAAATACTATAATAACCCTTCGATTGGTAAAAAACTCAATATACTAATACCGAGCTTTTTTAATAACCAGACGTCAGGTTCCTGATAATACTCTACTGATTTACCTTTTTCCTGGGTTAGCCAGACAATTTCATTTTCGGGTGTTTCCAGATCAAAATCGTCAGATTTTCTTTTCCGCAAAACAACCTGATAGCTATTTTTGGGGTCTTTATAAATGTTAAATAGATTTTTTATTTTCTTGGCCATCTGTGGCCCATAGATCACAATAACGATTTCTGTATTCATGTACCTTGATCGCGGACTTAAATTGACTGACCCAATAAAAACATATTTATCATCGATCAATAGCGCTTTAGAGTGAAGACTGGAACGAGGCAATTCCTTTTTATACCAGACGGCGTTATCACTACGTTCTATACTAAAAGCGTCTGGTTTAAATTCAAAGAGCGATACCCCGCGTTTTAATAAACGCTTGCGATAGCGTTTATATCCACCATGTGCAACTGGCGTATCATTTGATGCAAACGAATTTGTCACTAGCGATATTTTTATCGAATTACGACGAAGCTTTTTAATCCAACCCATACCAAAACGACTGGGAATAAAATAGGGTGAAACAACTGACACTTCGTCTTGGGCATAACGGGTATACTCAATAATTCTAGATTCAACAAAATTAATATTTTTCTTCTTTAATCCACCTACTTTCGAGGGCGGATCATATAGAACATTATAAGACGCCCATATCAACGGTGTTTTTCCTGACACCAAATCGTGACCAACCCGCAATTTCCTCAAACTACGCCCGTATACTGAACCCATAACTGTTTTATAATTTTCTTTAATATCGATCATTATGTCTGCCATGATCTCTTTTAAATACTTGGAATCATACGTCGGTAGCTTCGCCGCCCACTTTGCATTCCAATACTCGTCAAAACTTTGCGATATTTCCGGTACAATCGGACCAACAGAGACAACGTCCAAATCGGAAAACAGGTATTTAATTTTTGCAGTGTAATAGGCATCGCCTATATTTCGCCCGCCGACAATCGCCAACTGATTATCAACAATAAAGGCTTTGTTGTGCATTCGCCTGTTAACCCGTGCAAAATCAGTTAAAAAATTTACCGCGCGTAACCATTTCTTTTTTGAGAGTCGATTATATAGTTTTACCGAAATGTTTGGATGAGCGTTTAGCGCATCCAGAAAATCTTCCTGGCTTATCGCAAACATATCATCAAGTAGAATCCTTATTTTCACCCCCCGGTCTGCAGCTTTTAACAGTTTGTAAGCAACGAGCTTTCCGGTTTTGTCATTATGAAAAATAAAGTATTGCAGATCCAGCGTTCGCTCAGAATGGTCGATAAGATAGCTAACTAGCGATAAGGTATCCTGACCATTATCGAGTAAATGAAAACCGGATAATCCTGGGTTTTTTTTAATCGACTGTTCGAATTGCCGTGAAAGATAAGAATTTACAGGAACTTGTAGCGCATACTCAGGTACGGATACTTTTTTTGGCGACATACCGATACAAGCCGTCAAAGTCAGACTAACGGCTATTCCTAACAATATAGCTAATATTTCCTTTGTTTTCACTGTATCTATTCTTTCTGTGGATATTCTTGTATCCAATCATATACCCAAATGGCTGAATAAAACCTGAACTATACCCGATATATTCCTTTTTTAATATAGGGTTTAGCTTATGACCGATTGCAATGAATCTAGCAGCGCTACGGGACTTGAGCACTGTATTATCGCAAAATTTATACTCGGTAAATACTACTCTTTTTATTCGGTTTTCGCCGCTCTATTTTACCGGTCATTACCTAGCAGGCTATACTGTAACTCTTTGGATTCTAAATCTAAAGATCCAACTAGACACATCGGCTTTGACTGGCTAAATTAAGCTAGACTAACAATCTGGAAAACCTCGTTGCATAAAAATGAATTAAAGTCGCTAGTAGATGATATCACCAGGCAATTTCACATCCCGGGTGAAATTATCGATATAACCCCGTTTGGACAGGGACTAATCAACGATACCTTTAAGGTAAGCACTGAAAATAGCCAACATACAAATTATATCTTGCAGAAAATTAACCGTAATGTATTTTCGCAGCCGCGTCTAATCATAGACAACATACGCATCACACTCGAACATATCAATAAAAAACACAGTGATTCCGACAAGCTGGTTTTTCCAAAACTATGTGCGACAAAAGCCGGTGAATTTTTTGCCGTTGATCAAGATCAGCAGATTTGGCGAATGCTTGAATTTATTGAAAACACCATCGCCTATGAGACAATCACCTCAACCTCGCTTGCAGAAGAAGTAGGCCATACTCTCGGTCATTTTCACTGCCTAACGCATGACCTAAACCCCGAAAAACTAAACGATATCTTACCGCATTTTCACATTACACCTAGCTATTACCGAGAATATTGCGCAGCCCTCAAATCCCACTCTACTGTTAAGACTGAGAACGACAAGCGGTTTTTATTTTGCCAGAACTTTATCGAATCCCGGAAAATGACTATTGATATTTTGGAAAAAGCCAAAGCCGCCGGTGATCTTTCTATCCGTATTATTCATGGCGACCCCAAGCTAAATAATATTCTTTTTGATAAAACGAGCAATAAGGCCAAAAGTATTATCGACCTGGATACGATTAAACCCGGACTCGTTCACTATGACCTTGGTGACTGCATTCGATCCTGTTGTAATCCCGGTGGCGAAAACCCGAAAAAAGCTAGCGACATCAGTTTCGATTTTATCCAGGCAAAATCATTATTAGGCGGTTACCTGGAACAGGCTAGACGCTTTATGTCTGCTACTGATATTACTTTTATTCCAGACGCTATTCGATTACTGCCGATTGAATTGGGTATTCGATTTTTTACCGATTATTTAGTTGGAAACAAATACTTTAAAACACAGTACGCCGAGCAAAATCTCGAACGCGCCCAGGCGCAATTTTTACTCGCCGCCGATATCGAAAAAAAACTCCCTAAACTCAAACAACTTCTAAGCCAATTATAACTTCAGGTATAAATCCAGACCGACGACATCACTTCTATATAAATAATTGGGAACTTATTTGACCAATGGGTATCTTAACTATGACGTCAATAATTGACTGAACCTCTAATCTTGGAGTAATTTGTTTTGGGATACTATACGCAAGCTACAAATAAGTTTATATCAAACCTAGTACCGGTAATATTATTATCGCTGTCGGTGCTCACGCAAACTGTTTCAGCAAAATCGATTGTATTTAAAAGTACTGAGACACAATCAACTGTGATTGAACTATATACCTCAGAAGGTTGCAGCAGCTGCCCGCCAGCAGATCAATGGATTGAAAATTTGCAAAAAAATAGTAAATTATGGAAACAAATTATACCGATTGCCTTTCATGTTGATTATTGGAACTATCTAGGCTGGAAAGACAAGTTTGCCAATAATAATTTTTCTAAGCGACAACGTAAATACAATTCTATCGGTAATTCCAGATCCGTTTATACACCCGGTTTTTTTGTCAATGGTCAAGAGTGGTCTTCATGGTTCCGTCGCTCCAGCCGCCAAATTGCTCTCTCTCGTAAAAAAACAGGCAAGCTTACAGTCATCCTCAAAAATAATATATTAGATGTAGAATTTACACCCGTTAACCTATCACCAAAACCGATGTCCGTTCACCTGGCGTATCTAGGTATGAACATTAAAAGTAAAGTCGATTCAGGGGAAAACGATGGGAAAATTCTAAAACACAGTTTTGTGGTACTTGAGCATCAATCACTACCAACTAGAGCCCACCAGGGGAAAATTAGAAAAAAACTGCCGTTTCGCCTTAAAAAATATAAAGGCCATACGCCTGGAGCACTCGTTGTTTGGCTATCCTATCGAAACGATCCCACACCTTTACAAGCAGTTGGCGGGTGGCTTAATCAACAATAAAAAGCTTGTTAATTATTTCTGTTACAGTCAATATTTTTTTATCATCTATTATGATAGCTGGTTCACAAAACATATAGTATTTGTTAAGCATGGGTATTATTTTTGAACAAGACATAAAAACTAAACCGGCATACCCTGTTTTATACAATGGAATTAAACTATACAAGTCGCCTTATAGACTCACAACGACGTCGGGTTAAAATATTTCAATAGATTTTAACTGTTTTAATTTTACTTGACACAACAAACATGGCCCGGCTAAAGTGGGGGCCTACAAACAGGCCAGAATATTATATAATATTTCTATATATCACCTATATTTCCAGCAAGGTTAAAATAATTATCGTTAATGATTTTTTGTAAGCTTAAAGGACGAAATAGCAAGGTAATTATCTACTATGAATACCAAATCAGAATCAGCAACACCCACGGAAATTAATCACAAAAAATTAATCGTCGATGCTGCCATAAGAAAAGCAAATGATGAGCAAGGAATTATTCTGATTAATATTGGCAATGGTAAAGGAAAAAGTAGCGCAGCATTTGGCATGATAGCCAGATCGCTGGGGCACCGTATGCGTGTTGGCATAGTGCAATTTGTAAAAGGGGATATCCCCACCGGTGAAGAAACATTTTTTCGCCAGTGTCCTCAGGTCGACTATCGCGTGGTTGGAGAAAATCTAGGGACTGAAGTGCAAGGCAGCGTTAATGAGTATCAAGCCATCGCGCTGGCATGGGATCATGCTCTACGCATGTTAAACAACCCTAATATTAGCCTGGTACTACTCGATGAGCTTAACGTTGCACTTAAGCATAACTATCTTGATACCAGTCATGTCATTCGAGCGCTTGAGCAAAGACCTTGCCATCAACATGTTATTATAACCGGTCAGGCAGCAAAACCTGAGCTGATTGAAATAGCTGATACGGTAACTGACATGCGAGAAATAAAACATACCTTTAAATCTGGCGGATGCGCACAAAAAGGCATTGAACGCTAATCGGCTTCTTCTGAATCACTCACTAATCGAATTTTTTATAGGACCATAATCTGGCACTTGCTAGAACGCGTCTCACTAAGCCGGTTAAATGTGGTACTGATAAATGACTAGCGAAGATGTTTCACGTGCAACAGTCGAAAAAACATTAGCAAAAGGCAATAACGGCATTTCGGTGAATACACTAATGAAACATTTAGTACTAGGTGGCGCTCGCTCTGGCAAAAGTATTTTTGCAGAACAAATTGCGATGGCCTCCGACCTGGAAGTCATCTATATTGCCACCGCGCTAATAGACGACGAAGAAATGAGAAACCGTATTTCTATACATCAACAAAGGCGACCAGAACATTGGGCATTAATTGAAGAACCGATCCAACTTGGGAAAATACTCAACGAAGAAAACGCTGAAAATAAATTTATACTAATTGACTCTTTGGCTCTCTGGCTTAAAAATTTGTTGTATCGAAAAAGCGAAACACTATTAATGAAAGAACACGGTTCGCTGGTGACAGCGGTTGAGCAGTTTCGAGGGCAGTTGGTCATCGTCAGTAATGAAAACAGCCTTGGTCTTTCTCCGGTTAATAACCTCGCTCAACAATATATCGATATTAATGGAAAACTCCACCAGTACTTGGCAGCAATATGTGACCGCGTTACGTTGGTCGTCGCAGGATTACCGCTAACATTAAAAGAATAGAATATTCACTCTGCCACCAGTATTACTCTGATTTTTCGGGATTTTTTTCATTATCCCTGGTTAGCATCCATTCCCGGGTTTTTCTGGCAAGTTCAAATCGACGAAATATATCCTTGGCAATCTCACTATTTGGTTTACCATTTTCTGAACCACTATCACTCGCCTCATCAAGCAAATCAAGAATTGTCTGATAGACGGGATTATCCTCCATATTGCCACTTATGGGTTCAATATAACTAACACTCTCCCTGTTTTTTTTGGTGCGTTCTATAGGAAAATTTATAATTTCCGACATATGGCTCTCCAATCTACTGTTTTTTTTATAACGTAATTTATTGGTTTTTTCAGTAATTTTACCATAACATTTTTTAAGCATTTTAAGTAGATGTTAGCGTATATGCATATTATAATAATATATATCCCGTAAAATAAATACGGGCTCGCTTTATTGTCGAGTTGCTTCGTTAATTTGATAAGCATAAACCGATAAACCCTTTTTTCGCAGGTTTGGTAATAAATCACCAAATGCGTTGGCTTCAATCACTCGATGGGTTTTGAAACCAGGCTCAAACATAATATCAACTCCGATTTGAAAACTATCGTGAGTCGCAGCAATTTTTCGACAGGTCCGCAATACTTTTTCCCACTCACCAACGTCGACACGTTGTAAAAATTGTTGCAGGTCACCGCGCGTGCCACCAAGATGGAGATTGGTAATGGGATGTGTGTTTTGTCTTACCAAAGTAAAACAAGGCTCGCCATTGATAATCAAAATACGCAGATCCATATAAGCATTATTTAATTTCGCTTTGGGCATTGCCTTTTCTATACGCGATCCTTCGCCAAGCAAAAAACGGATTACCCGGTTTATCTTTTGCGGATCATCCAAACGCTGTACCTTGAGTGAATTAAACCATTTGTTATTGCGATTTAATAATGTCGTTATCAATCGTTCTGATTGATTTTCTGTAAACTGGTATATCGCCAAACAAGACGCCGAGGACCCACAGGATAATTTAATATACACTTTTTCCCAACGATTAGTCAGCATTGCTGATTTAAGTTCGACTACGCTTGATATGGTTTCGCCGGATGTTTGCTGCAATGTATCAGCAATCGGTAAACCCAACTTTTGATATTTTGGCAACAGCGTTCGTTTATCAAATAACTGACGAATGCTATCCGGTGAATTTAGAATTCGCCAACGGCTTTTCTGCTCAAACACCGACGCCAGCTGTTGGAGATATTTTTCATAGCCGCAATGAAATTGCCGAGGACACAGTACTTCCCCATACTGGTGATCATACTGTGCCAATCGATTTGGACGGATGTGCGCAACATGGCCTGTTTTGACCTCGGGATAGCCCAAATCAAGTAGCTTGTGTTCTACCGACTGATCTTCACCTACAGAATCCAGGCGAACCAGGAAAGGCTCGTTGGCAATTGAATCAAGTACCGAGACATCGCGCAAAATATCCAGATGCGAAACAATAACGGGCTGCGGAAAACCCATGGAATTTAGTTCAGCACAAAAATTTTTGACCCGGCGGTTTTCTGGATTACCGATAATAAGGTAGCGGGAATTATTCACCAACGGACACGTGCCAATATGTCGCGTTCACAACTTACTCAACCTGAGCTTACCCACGATTACGCTCAAAATAATTAGCACCAAATTTTTTTTCAAATTCCAGTTCTTTAAGATGTATATAACCTATATAACAGCCACACGTGGCCTCAGTACAAGGTAGCTGTTGCAAGCAATCTTGCAAACGACGACTGTAAATATTACCGATAACCTCAGCAATAAAATGACAGCGCCTGACATTACCACTACCGTCAACAGTAAACACTGAGTGTCCGGAATCACAGGCTTTGCCTAAGCTGGAATGGTTTTTTTGGTTATAGATAAAAAAGGGATCAATTGCACTAATAAGAGAAGATTCTGCGTCGCTATAGTTAACGCCATTACCCTTATGAGCATTTACCCAAACATAAACTTCTGGTGGCAATCGGTCGCGTAGTTGCTCAAGCCTGGATAATTTCTCACTAAATCCGACCATACCAACACTAATTTGTGCACCCTGGGAAACCACCTTAAAACAACTGGCGACAAAGCTATCCAGAGAAATTTCGTCAGGATGATAACTCGCCCACAAAAACATTTTGCGACTATTACCTCGGCTAATCCAGTCAAGCTTACCAGACAAGTTTGTTTGTATCGTCACCGTTTCTACATGAGACATTCGACTCAGATTGACAATCGCTTTTTGATAGGCGGGCCAAATTAATGCCTCACCCCACGGAGTAAACATAAGCCGTATCGATTGCTTCTGTTGTTTGACCCAATTGACAAATCGTTCCAGCTCGTCCGCATCTTTTTCAAGTGACTTGCGGTTAGCATCTTTTTTGGCAAACGGACAATATTGACAGCTGTAATTACAACTGTTTAGTGATCCACGATAGAGAATTCGCCAGGTCATTTTATTTGGCACCTGAGTACAAGATTATTAACCTGTTGCGAGTACAACCACGGCCCGATACTATCACTGTTCTCCACTCCCTTTTCTGTTAGCTGAATAATTTCTTTCTGGGAAACGGCAAAACCTGATTCGGTCAATTCTGTGAGCTTGGGAAAATCCTCCAGCAACTGACTGTTAAAACGCTGGTAGTATTGCGACAATGACAAACCCTCTAGTGTTAATATTGATAAAATAATATATCGCCTTCGCTTCTCATCAGCGTTCAACTGTATACCGTAGTTCACATCAGTATGGCCACAATTCTGTTCGTCTATATAGTGTTTAGTGACTTCAATAGTCGATTTTTTTTCTACCGCATAATGACTGCTATAATGTAATGATTGCGTATAAGAACGCGCCCCGGCACCCAGACCCAACAGTCCGTCCTCCTGGCAACAATAGACCGGTCCCTGGTCCTGCGGTCGGTTTGCCTGCTGAAACATTCGCATCGATATTTGTCGATAACCATTTTCAATCAAAAACTGGCGGCCAATCCGATATAGTTGCAGGCGATTTTCCAGCAGCTCGAAATAGCCCTTTTTACCGATTCCGGTTTGCGGGCGAACATAAAGCGGGTACAGATATATCTCCTCCGGCTCGTAGGCCATCGCATCAACTAACGTCTGCAACCAGGTTTCCGCCGTTTGACCAGGAATACCATAGATAAAATCCAAGTTCAACGTGTTAAATGCAAGTCCTCGGATAGCGTCGAGTGCCTGTCTTACCTGGGTATCCGGTTGATATCTTCCAATGATCTTGTTTTCGTTGGCACTAAAAGACTGAATCCCAATACTGATACGATCGATCCCGACTTCCAGTAATAGTTTTAACTTTTCTTTGGACGCCGTATAGGGCGAAACCTCACACGAACTCGGTATGCCGTGTATGTTAATATCTAACCGTTTTTCAGTCTCGGAAAATATTTTTTCCAATTGTACCGCCGATAAATAACTTGGCGTTCCCCCGCCGACCGCTAACCGCGCAAAGCCTGAATCCGCCATCGCATCGCCCGCTAGTCGTATTTGCTTTAGCAGCGCCTGTGTATACTGCTCCTGAAGATCCGTTTTAGGATTAGCGATGGTAAATAAATTACAAAATCCACAGCGCATTTCGCAAAA
>QILK01000265.1 GCA_003233345.1 Gammaproteobacteria bacterium
ATTTTTTGGTAACCGACGGTTGTGTTAGCAACACGAACGCTCTGCTTTTAAGCGAAGTTTTTCCAGATTTAAGTAGCAGGCAAAGTGTGTCTTTTTACTTTTATTTTGAATTAATTAGCAATAGACCTAAAATTATTGATATAACGCCGATTATTCTTTTAACTGTTATGGGTTCGGTGGGTAAGTTTAACCAACCGAAGTGATCTGAAATCACAGAAAAGACTAGCTGACCGGCTAACCCAAGTGAAATCGTCGTTGATATTCCTAATTTTGGAATGGTGTAATAATATAGACTAATACCTAAAACACTAAAAAACCCGCCACTAAACCATAAATACACAGGAATTTGTTTTATTTCAACCCAGTTTAAGGAGTTTTTTATACTTAGTACAAAAAATAAGAAAGCAAAAATAGTACTAGTGAAGAATGCTACCGTCGACGCTAGCAAGGGACTTTTTAGGAGAATACCTAAGTGAGCATTTAGCCCACTCTGGATCGCCAAAAAAACACCCGCAACAAAAGCTAAAGATAGCATGGTGAATTGATTCCTATGCATCGAACGATGCCGAATACAGAGTGGTCAAAATTTTGTTTGAATTTTTTTGCTTATTGTTTCATTTAGCCAAGCAAAAATAAACCCCATTACCAATGTGATTGCCAATAATAAAAATGAATTGATATTTATTTCTGAGTTGAAACCAAACCAAACAATCATTCCCAAAAAATAGGCAGGAATATTATTTAAATACCTTACCTTTGATAGATAGAAAATGGCACTGACAACAATAAAAACCATAACAGGAAGGCCTAGTGTTCCAATATAATGTGTAAGTTGACTGCCCCCATACTGTATGGCTATTGCTATCAGGATTCCCAACATCTGTTGCACAAAAACCAGTAAGGATAATTTAGGTTTTATCCCAAACAAGTAATAACTAACCCAGGCTAAAAATAAAACCCAGGTGGGTAATTGAAAAAAAGAAGAGGTAAAAACTGCTGTGGCACCGATAAACCCCATAGATAGCGCCTGCATGAATGACTTTAGGGTATTGCTTTTTAATGACTTGTTTGCTTGATGATCTTGTCTGGATACTGATTTAAATAATTTTTCGATAGGTTTTCTGATTTTTTCATAATGTTGCGTATCATCTTTTTTAGAACGGTACCCTATCGTCGCAATAACGCTTGCATTTAGCCCTTGTTCTGATAGGTTCAAAATTTCATTATATTTTTCAAATTCGAATCCTTCCATTGGACAAGCATCAATTTTAAGTTCAGCACAAGCAGCAAGTAAGTTTCCAAGTGCAATGTAAGTTTGATGCGCAGTCCAATTGATGCGTTCGTCTTTAGATTTATTACCAATTTTTTCTTTGATAAAATCACCATAGTCTTTTAATTCAGCTAGATTAAGTTGTTCTGTTTTGGCCTTTAATTCCAGATATTCATCAATATGCTCATCTTCTACTTCTGTATAATTGCAGAAAACAACGAGATGAGATGCTTCTGTTATTTGGTTTTGTCCCCATGATACGGGCTTTAATTTTTCTCGCAGATCCTTATTTTCAATAATTAGTACCCTATATAATTGAAGACCGTAAGAAGATGCCGATAACTGAACAGCTTTCATTATTTTTTTTAGATTTTCTTCAGAAATTTGTATAGTTGGGTCAAATATTTTAGTGGCATATCGCCATTTTAGGTCGTCAATCAAAGCCATAAATTTTACCTTTGCATTAATTTATTTATCGATGGTAATGTGGCGAGTTATTTTTTGCCTTTACCTATGTTGATTCAGGTGTTTATTTTAATACTTTTCTTATTCGGCTTAGTTGGGTTGGTGTAATTCCTAAATGTGAAGCAATATGTAACTGAGGCACTCTTTGGAGAATGTCCGGATGTTTTTTCAAGAGAGTCTGGTACCTTTCAGTTGCATTTTCCATAACCAAGGAAATTTCTTTTTGTTCTTTTTCAATTACCCAGTTCTTTTCGAGGTAGGCGATATAAAAATTCTTTAAATCGTCGTTCTTGCCAATTAATTTTCTATATTTTTTGTTGTCGAGATTTATAAGAACGGATTCTTCAAGCGCTTCTAGCGAAAAATCAGAAGGGATACGTTGCAGTAACGAGACTTTTGATCCGCAGAACTCATCTTCAAAAAAAATATTTTTGTTATAAATATCTCCTTTACTATTAGTAATATATGCTCTTAATATCCCTTTGCAGATATAATGGAGGTTTTTTGCAATCTGCCCACTTGGTAACAAAATTTCTGATTTTTTCAGCGTTTGGAATGTAATGATCGATTCAATTAACAACCATGATTCTTTTGAAATTAAAGCGTAACTTTCAAATTTTGACTTTAGCGCTAAAATATATTTTTCTCTATCAATCATCATGTTTATTCCTCGCTAAAGACCTGTGTGATGATTGCATATTTTTACTCCCGACTCCAGAATTTTACTGGATAGAGTTATTTCTATAGGCATTGACCTTGAAAAGCATAAAAAACGCTTGAATCAACATATGTCAATGAGTTTATTTTCCGACCATGTTTTCCTTCAATATAGATAAATTATTTAGTATTGGCTCGGTAGCAGAACGTCAAGCGAACGGCCAAAAATGAAAAGGTAAATGATATTATGGGAAATGCTAAAAAAACCATATTGATTACTGGGGCTTCGTCCGGATTTGGTGAGGCTTGTGCTTACCAGTATGCAAAAGAAGGGTGCAAGTTGATTTTGACTGCGCGTAGTGTTGCCAGGCTTGAAGGTGTGAGGCGTAAGCTGGAATTAGATACAAAAGGAAAATGTGCTGTCTTGATTCGCAAGCTCGACGTGCAGGATCGACGTGCCGTGGAACAAGTGATGACTGATTTGCCGACTGATTTTGCGGACATTGATGTGTTGGTTAACAATGCCGGGTTGGCATTAGGTACGGAATCAGTCGAACAAGCCGAACTAACAGATTGGGATACGATTATAGATACCAATATCAAAGGTTTGTTATATATGACTAGGGTTGTGTTAAGTGTTATGGTGGCTCGCAAGTGCGGGCACATTATTAATATTGGTTCAATTGCTGGTAATTGGCCCCATCCTCGTGGGGGTGTGTATGGGGCCAGCAAAGCTTTTGTGCAACAGTTTAGTCGTAACATGCGTGCTGACTTGATTGGTAAGAACATACGCGTATCGAATATTGAACCAGGTATTGCCGCGACGAATTATTCCAACGTCCGTTTTAAAGGTGATAGCGAAAAAGCCAAATCTGTTTATGCGGGTACCAAAGCGCTTACAGCGGAAGACATCGCGCAGATCGTATGCTGGACCAGCGGACTGCCCGAGCATGTTAATATTAATACCCTTGAAGTTATGCCGGTCTGTCAGTCTTGGGGACCTTTTACTCTTGACCGTAGTCTTTGATGGCACTAAGTTTCTAAGGGGTTTTTAGTAAAGAACCAGTCGCATTGTATTTTTATCCTTGTATCTTTTTCGGTATTCCCCCGGTGTAATGCCCACCACGGATTTGAAATAACGCGTGAAATATGACGGGTCATAAAAACCCAGGTCAAATGCTATATCACTGTAGGAGACTGATGGCTGTTTTAGCGCAGTCCTTGCGTGTTCGCTTCTAATTGTTTTGGAAAATTCCTTAGGTGACATGCCTAATTAAATACTAAACAGCCTCTCAAGTTTGCGCAGGCTAGCTTTCTGTTTTCAAGCAGCGCGTTTAATAATGTTTCCTCAATTAATAGCACCTTTTCCTGGTAACCTACGCGTGATTACACATAGCTGTATGATAAACGAGACTCGTGACCTCGTTATCATGTTTTATATTTCTTCACTAAGATGAGACAGTTTGTGTGCATGTAACTCCCAATTTCTACCATCAAAGTATTCAACAATCAATTCTTTAGGTTGTGGCTCAATAAAACGAACATTAATATCATATCCGTCAGGATTAGAGCGCGGTATATAATATGACTTAATACCACAAGTTTTACAAAATATGTGCTTAGCTTCGGCAGTATCAAATGTGTATGTTATCAGATTGCCTTTACCCTGCAGAAGTTTGAATTTAGATTTCGGGACAATTAAATGCAAATACCCGGGTTTTGTACAAATAATTCTACCAGGACACTCTGAAATCTTAAGCCCTACCATAGGCCTAATATGGATTTATTTCACGATTATTTCTAGGGTGTCCGGATGAATTTTACAAATCTTACTGTTTATTTAACCGTTTGTATCGCTATATCCCCGCTTGTCGCAATCTACTAGATTTAAAATTATTTAAGTGTAAATATTTCGCTTAAATGATAATAATGATCCAATAACCCAGAGAGAAGGCAATGAAAAAATATATTGTGATAAATTTAGTATTTATATTTTTAACAGTTACTGCATATAGTGATGAGAAAGAATCATGTGAGGAAAAAGAATCAAATACTAAAGTAGAAAGGACAAAGAAGGCACGAAAGGCCGATAGTGAGTTTTGGGATTTGATTCATGGTACAAAAAATTACCAAAATTTTAATAAAGTGATTTCAAAATTAACTAAGGCGTATAACGAAGATCCAACAGACGTGTACACAATTGCGCATATAGGGTTTGCAAACATGTGGGCCGTTTCAGAGGGTAGTAGACTAGGAGTTACAAACAATAACAATACACTGCAGTATCTTCAAAATGCTGAACAAGCATTTAAGTTAGCAAATTCGTTTGCGCCTAACGAGCCCCGCATACTTGGTTTTTTAGGTTATGCACGTTTGAGTTTAGGATTAGCAACACAAAATATCGATTTGCTTAGAAAAGGACAGGCTAATGTGAATCGATCCGTAGTTTTATGGCCAGAATGGGCACACTTTGGTGCGGCTTATGGTCCGGATGTCTACGCGCCATTCAATACGCCAGAGTTTAAAAAAGCGTTAGCCCACTATTGGAATACTCTGGATGTTTGTGCAAACACTACTGTCAGTCGAACTAATCCAGATTTTATTTCCTATCTGGCTCAAGAAACACTTGTGGGAAGAGATCGTGCCTGTTGGGACAGTTGGATTGCACCGTATAATTTAGAAGGCTTTTTTTTAATTATGGGCGACGCTTTAGTTAAAGCTGGAAAAACTGAAGTAGCACTTATTATTTATAACAATGCAAAATTGCTAAAGCAATATGATTCTTGGCCGTATCGCAAGTTATTAGAGAGTCGAATTAGTAATGTTGATTTAAATGTGAAGAGATTTCGTGAAAAAACTCTACCAGGACAAGTGCGAGATCCAGAATCTGGTTTAATTAGTGCTACCAAAATACCATGTTCAATTTGCCACCGGGGTGATTCTGATAAATATTTTGAGCGACCTAAATGGGTCGGAAAAAGAGCCAATGAATATTTAGTACCGTTTTAATAAGAAAATATAAAGCGGGTCGGAGTAATATAACTATATACAAATGACACAGGGTTCTTTTTAATTCAAACACATTGCTTAAAATAAATCGTTAAGTATTATTCGCACTAAAATGGAATAATTGGTATGTAAACTGACCGAACTAATGTATTCTAATTGATATTTGCTCTGAGTCTAATATTTTTATACAATAACTTAAAAGCAATAAATCGAAATAGAGCTATAAGGTGTAGCGATTTAATGAAGATACAATCAAAGTTTGTTTTGTTTTCGAAGACTTCATTAACTAAACAAGTGATAGTAGTTCTTTTATTTAATACTATTATTGCTCTACTTATTAATAGATTTGTTGGTAGAGCCAATTTTTATCATAATTTTATCATTTCACAACTAATCGGCATAAGTATTTTCTTATGCTTGCATAGTGTTTATAGATTTCGATATTACTATTTTCATAAAACAGATAGAAAATTTTCCGTTACTTTTGTCTCATTAATATTGGGAACGATAATTGGAGTTAGTTTTGCTACCATTTATATCGTGTCAGCATCGAGAGTCACGATTACAGATTTTTTAGCTTCGAGTTATGATAATTTTATACAAAATTTATTAATAGGTTTGTTGTTTGGTTCGGTAATAATATATTTTTTTATGTCACGTGAAAATCTGTTAAATGCTAAAGCCAAATTACAAGAATATAAGTTATCAATACTCGATAACGAAAAAAGAATGATCGAGAGTAAACTTAAATTATTGCAATCACAAATTGAACCACATTTTTTATTCAACACATTGTCGAATATAATTGGACTAATTGAGAAAGAACCTACTCGAAGCAAAACTATGTTAGAGAGTTTGACGCGTTATTTGCGAGCAACACTAAATTATACGCGACAAGAGTCAGCAGTTATTGAAGATGAATTAAATATGATCACAGCTTATTTAAACATATTTAAAGAAAGAATGGGTGAACGATTAAAATATAAAATCGACATTGATAAAAAATTATATCAATATCCTTTTCCTCCGATGCTTTTACAGCCTATAGTGGAAAACGCTATTAAACACGGACTAGAATCGAGTATTGAAGGAGGGAGTATAAAAATATCTGGTCAATATTATAAAAATAAGATACGGTTAATTGTGGAAGACACGGGTAGCGGGTTAGAGCAGGAGTCTGGGAAAGGGGTTGGTCTTTCTAACGTTCAACAACGTTTAAAAGCATTATTTGGAGAGTCCGCAACATTAATTTTACATAACAGGCAAGAAACTGGTCTGCGTGTCATTATAGAGCTTCCCCATGATTGCAATTAATAACAATACAAAAAATCAATTAACTGCTGTTATAGCCGATGATGAAGACATCTTGCGAGATTACCTTCGCACTTTATTAACTGAAATATGGCCCGAGCTAAAAATAATAGCTGAAGCTGAAAACGGTAATGATGCAGTCGCGCTGATTACAAAACATAAACCAGACTTCGCATTTTTAGACATTAAAATGCCGGGTATTAGTGGATTATCTGTAGCACATAATTCTGAAGTAAATTGTAAAATTGTTTTTATAACTGCATATAATACATTTGCAATTGAAGCGTTTGAATTAGAAGCAGTTGATTATTTGTTAAAGCCTATATATAAAACCAGGTTAATTAAAACAGTAGAACGATTAAAATCAAAAATTAAACAGTGTAACTTTGAAGACCATGATCTTACGGGCTTACTACAAAAATTTAGTCGCCTGATTGTTAATGAAACTACCTATATTCGTTGGGTTAAAGCGCTAGATCAGGGAAAGGTGTATATCATCCCTGTTGAAGATATACGTTATTTAAAAGCGGGTGATAAATATACAACTGTTGTGACACATCAGAAAGAATGGCTAATACGTAAACCGGTGAAAGAACTTGAAGACGAATTAGATCCAAATATGTTTTGGCGAATACATCGAAGTGTGATTGTAAATGCTTCGTGTATTGTTAGTGCGAAGCGAACTATAGATGGGCGATATGAATTACAGGTATTGGACTGCGACCATCCCCTTATCGCTAGTCGTTCATATGGCCATCGCTTTAAGCAAATGTAAATGCTGTTAAATAATCCTCGAGTTGCGTCAATGGTGCCAGGTATTTTCTGTAGTAATTGGAGATAGCAACTAAATCTGAGTGCTTACATTTTTCTATAAAATGTACGCTAGGAAAGGCTATTTACAACTCAAAAGACAAATATAGCCTAACCCTAGAAAAGGCACTTAAAGCTTGCCATATTAAATAGGATTTTTCTTACTATTTTTTTGTACACAGCTTTGAAATTGCAATAACAGAAATTAGTATATTTAATAGAGGCTGATCTGGGAAGACGGAAAACATCTTGCGGTGTATTAGTGCGTTGGGGAATTTGTCCTCGATCCACTGAAAGGCCAGTGATCCTATTATAATTTCGCTACGCTGTAAGAACTGCTGGTGGTAGGTGTCCCAACCTGAACCAATGCCGGTCCATTGCGCCATCGCCGCTTGGGGCTCGGGTAAATCAATCGACTCAGGTGCAGACAGTTTTTCCTCTCCGATGCAAACCAGATCGTCAGCAGAAGCCCCTTGAAATCTTCCATAGTAAACTTCACCCATGCGTGCATCAATGGTCGACAAAACTTGGTATCGATCCACTAATGTAAAGAACTAATGTCAATTATATGAAGAATTTAGTACCATTTGTAAAAAGTTTAGGGGATAAGGGGTGTGGCACGTTTCTTTTTAGCTTCTCATTATAGAGAAGAAGCGGCGGTAATAAATTACGGTAAAGTTCGACTGCAAAAATGCAGGCTTGGACCTCCGCTGCGCTACGGCCACTTCCCTCAGCGTTAGAGCGTCAAGTTTAATCTTAATATATCTTACAGGGTGAAAGTCCTTGTCGGGAAAGATCTAACCAATCCCCCGTATTGAGTGTTGCGCCTGTGGAGGAGGAGACGAATCCGAACGAGACAGGTGAAGCGTACACAGAGAATTGTACAGGCTGTAGGGAATCCGCAGTTCCTGAAAACTGGCATAGCAGACAGCTTCGAAATCAAAACTTGAAGTCGATGAGGAGATTAACGCCTACCGAAATCGAAACAGAAGCATCCGAGTTGGTAAGGATGTGAAGGGCTTCCGGAGTCAAAAGGTTGTGGCATGTACAAAGAGATACATTTGAGAACTTGAGAGATCCATCCAGGCCCTTGTGAGAAATTAATGGAGAGAACTGAAATGCTAGAGGCACAAAACATCAAAGTGGAAACGGAACTGCGCTGGTGCTCAAGATTAATTTCCTATTGCAGGGAAAGTTATAAAGCCCGTGACAGGGAAACTAACCGTTGGTTGGATGGAAGTCGGATCAAGCATAGTACTCTGAGGTTGGGAAAGCCAACTGCATGGGAAAGGTCTTGACGGAAGTACGTAGCACGCAAAGGAATCTCATCCCCAACGCAGAAGATTGGGAATACCATGAGCTCCCCTCACTGCGTGGAATAGCCAGAAAAGCAAAACAGCAACCAGGGTATCGCTTTCGAGATTTGTCACGATGTCTGAATGAAACACACCTGAAGCATGCCTTTAGCAGAATGAATAAAAAGGCAGCATCAGGAGTGGATAAAGTCAGCTATACTGATTATCAAAAACACTTTGATGAAAATGTAGCAGACTTAATCGGGCGATTAAAAAGACAAAGTTACAAAGCAAGACTGGTTAAAAGGAAACACATCCCCAAAGCCCCCAGGAAAACAAGACCCCTTGGACTGCCCGTACTAGAAGATAAACTGCTCCAAACTGCGGGCTCTGATTTATTAAGTGCGATTTATGAGCAAGATTTTTATGATTTTAGTTATGGCTACCGGCCAAAACGAAGCGCGCGCCAAGCAGCAGATGATCTCACGGTCAGAATGCAATATGGTCGCTTTGGATATGTTGTAGAAGCCGATATCCAAGGATTTTTCAATCATATCGATCATGAAATTCTACTTGAATTTATCGTACGCAGAGTCGATGATAAACGTTTTATCCGTTTATTATCAAAATGGTTAAAGGCAGGAATACTTGAAGAAGATGGCAGAATAAACTACCCCCAACAGGGAACACCGCAAGGAGGTAGTATCTCGCCGATCTTGGCCAACATCTATCTGCACTACGTCATTGATGACTGGTTTGAAACAATGGTAAAGCCAAACTGTCAAGGTGAGGCAATACTGTGTCGATATGCAGATGATTTTGTTTGTGCCTTCCAGTATTCGCGAGATGCAAAACGGTTTTATAAAGTGCTGCCAAAAAGATTAAAGAAATACAATCTCCAGGTAGCAGCTAAGAAAACGAATTGCATCCGATTTAGTCGGTTTCAACCAAGCCTTAAGAATCGATTTACCTTTTTGAGTTTTGAATTCTATTGGGATACAGACAAAAAAGGGAAACCGCGATTGTTCAGGCGAACCGCAAGGAAGCGGCTGCAATCAAGTAAGAATGATTACAGTCACTACATCAAGAAGTCACGGCACATGAAAACGCCATTATTGATTGATAAGCTTAACCAAAAGCTTCGAGGCTACTTTAATTATTTCGGGGTGATTGGTAATCTTGACGATTTATATAAGGTCTACTCACATGTTGTGGGCATGTTGTATAAATGGTTGAATCGTCGAAGTGGGCGAAAGAGCATGACCTGGGCTAAACTGAAACGTTTGTTATCATTCCATTCATTAGTTCGACCAGAATGTAAAGTGATAGTGAGCAGGAATAAGGTATGGTGGTGAAATACAAAGGAGCTTTGCACTGCGTAAGCGAGTACAACCGAGGAGCCGGATGCGGGAAAACTGCACGTCCGGATCTGTATGGGGGGCTTTATGTAAATGAAGTTCCTACCATGACTTTTATTTAATCACTTATTGACTGTGCTAGCGTCTAACAAAATCAACGAGAGTTGTGATGTTACGACCTATGGTTATTGGTCCCGCATCTAGATTCTCAGCAGGTAAGTCTAGTCTGTTTACCCAGACGGTAGGATATCCAAACCAGCTTGCACCAACGGCATCCCATGCACCAAAAGCAGCAAAGGCAATATTCTGTTTTGGTAGTTTAAAAGCATCGACACCCATTTGGTAAGCACGAGGGTCTGGTTTAAATGCATTAACATTGTCTGTGGTAAGATAGAATTCAAATGCATCTTCAATGCCTGCATTTTTGGTATTGATGCGAAGCATTTTTTCGGTCAAATTTGATAAAAACGCAATGCGGATGCCTTGATCTTTAAATGCTTGTAAGGCTTTGCTGATATCGGGCCAAGGTTTTAATTGTAGCCAAATACCGATTAATTGGTCTCGTTTATCTGCCTTTAATTCTACTTTAAACTGGGTAGCAGTATAGGCAAGGGCATCGCCGATTATCGCGTAAAAATTTTTATACCGTGCTCCATTCGTTCGTAACCAAGTATATGCGAATATTTTATTAAACCAAGCCTTACTAAAAGCCTTACCTTGTTTAGGATATAGAGTGTTTACTAAACCAAAAATTGGTCTGGGATCAAATATCGGAAATCCATCAAAAGCGATGGCTTTGATGTTAGTTTTTGTGGTTTTGGCCAGAGCTGTATTGATAAGGGGGTTAGATAGAGTCAGCCCAAACGTTGTGACACCTGCGGTTATCGACAGAAATTGCCTGCGGTTCATATTAAGTCTCCAAGCTGGTAAGCTATATTATAACCTTATGACATTATGGGCTATGTAAAGTTCCGATGTAATAAAGGTGCTATATCCCTTACCCCACAATTTTTTACATTTTCTATCGGTAAACGTTGTAATTTAAATTTACTTAAAGATATTACCTTGAGTTATTGATCAACATCGCGGGCATATCATTGATTTAGGCGGGTGGTGTTCATGCTACAATGGCCTCACCAAGTAGATTCAACTAAGGAAACGTGATGGAGTACAATTTAGCTCAAGTGAATGTGGCCAAGATGAATGCGGAAATTGAAGATCCAATAATGTCAGGGTTTGTTCAGCGGCTAGAAGAAATAAACGCATTGGCCGATCTCAGCAAAGGGTTTGTGTGGCGTTTTGAGACAGATGAAGGTAATGCTATCTATTTGCGGCCTTTCGACGACACACGGATTTTGTTCAATATGTCTGTGTGGGAAACGGTGGATGATCTAAGAAATTATGTTTATGCATCAAAACACCTTGAGCTTCTAAAATCCAAAAATGATTGGTTCACGAAACTAAGCGAGGCATATCTAGCATTATGGTGGGTTGAGAAAGGGCGCATACCCTCGGTAGAAGAGGCACTAGAAAAGCTCGACCTCATAAAAATGAGCGGCTCATCACCGGAGGCGTTCACTTTTTCGAAGCCTTACCCTAAGCCCAACAGGGCGCTTCAGCCGACGCCAAAAAGCAGCGTGGCTGAGCTTTAACGTTATGCCCTAAAAACAAATTATGGAAATACGTGAGTATCTATCTAATGACAAGCAAAAATGGCATTGGGGCATTGGATCCGACCCTGTACTTCTGCTTTATAACAAATAAAAATATTTCAATTATTTGATTAACTTTTAGTAATCAATACTGTCAACATATACCTGCAAATGATCTAGTGACTTAAAAATTGTATTAAAAGTTAATTATTAGCTCAAAATAGTGTATTGTTACTTGGCTAATAATACCAAATTATTAAACAGGTGAATCACATGAAGTTAATCAATCTATCAACACTACTACTAGCAGGATGTGTATTTTCAACAATGACTGCTGCGAAAAAAACATCCAGTGAACATACGATAAAAACGGTAGAAATAACCCGCTTATCGTTAGACAAGGCAACCGAACTGGCGAGGGCCGCAATAGTAGCTTGTCGCAAAAAAGGTATACAAGTTGCTGCATCTGTCGTCGATAGGAACGGGATCGTCCAAGTCACCTTACGCGATACCCTGGCAGCACCTTTAACACTAAAGATCAGTGTTGAAAAAGCCTATACCGCAGCAAATTTTAATGTCGCGACCAGTGCGCTGACAAGACAATCCAAGTCACCCTTGGCACAGGTCGATGGGTTAATGATGTCATCTGGCGCGGTAACCATCAAAGTCGGTGGTAAATTATTGGGAGCCATCGGCGTTAGTGGTGCACCTAGCGGTAGCACCGACGAAGAATGCGCGAAAGCTGGCATAAAAAAACTAGTTTCTGATCTGGAGTTGGATATATAAAAACAGTTGCAAACGCCTGAATGGGATCGTACTTGTATTGTTGATTCTGGATTATGTGAAAAAAAACAGATCACCCGGTTTTAGAAAGTTTCAACTGTGGTGTAAAAGGTTGCGGTGTATCCAGCTCAAATCTTTGTGCGTAGTTAACACCTATTTCTTTAAGCTTGGCAAAAGTCTCCTTGTTTTCCACACATTTGGCAACCGTCTTTTTACCCATTGATTGATTGCGCAACCAGATTCAAGCCTTCCACAATTGCCATTTCTACCTGACCACTCAAAATATTCCTGATCAAAGTCCCATCGAGTTTAACACAGTCCACTGGCAAGCTTTGCAAATAATTAAAACTGGTCGAAGCAACACCATAACTATCCAGTGCAAACTTGACCCCAGGTCATGAACAGAATTGATAAACGATACAGAGCTATTTTTTATTCAGAGTGGATCATTTTCAGCTACATACAGAGGTTATGCACTTACTAGCACAAGCCTTAAGAAAGGACAGCAGAGAGATCTGGTTTAGCCGTGTCGAAGATTGGCAGAGAAAAGGACTAACGCAAGCCGAGTACTGTCGCCAACAGGGTCTCAAACCCTCGAGTTTTTACAATTGGCTGGCAAAATACCGTCAAACACAAGGCCATATCGTTGCCTACAGCGCCATTTTCGTTTTCACATTTTATACTTTGTGCGATGATTACACTCATTAATCCCATGTATTAAATTTCATGTGCCCGATTCGTCATGTTATTTCTTAGTTAGAAAAATTGGATATATTGTCAGCAACGCTATTTTTAAGGGATTTCCTAAATGTCGGAAAAATTGATAGAATAACCGGAATTTCAATGGTCCCACTAGTGATTGTGGTTTAAATTTAATGGATAATCAGTATGTTAAATAATTTACAAAATCTATTTTCTAATACAAAGCTAGAAAACTCGAGCAAAATTTCCAAATCTCTTTTAAAGCTAATTGCTCAATATTTATCGTTGTTAAAAAAAACTAATCCAAGCTGGTATCAACAGGCTTTAATCTACGTAGTTGATGGAAGTGATAGTAAAATTTTGGCGACCTTTTCTAAAACAGAAAAAGCCGGGCAGGCCCTTTTTCTTGAAGGTTGTGATCACCATATTGATTATGAAAAAGAGGGTGATTGGGAGCGAGCAGATAAAATTACAGTTAATAAGTTAAATTTTATTCAAAAAATGGAAAAAGCGCCCTTAGTAGTTTTATTGCGCTTAGCAGAATTGTTTGAGTCTGCTGCAAGAAAAGAGAGGGAAAAGCCATCGAATTTTCTTAAAAAATTAAAAGCGCCTATATGGTTTCAGGCTCTTACTATTGAGAATTCATCTGGTTTAATGTTTTTGGACGAGGAGGGTTGTTCCTATTCTATATTCATATACGAACGTCTCCTTGAATTGGATGAGGCTGACCCGTCGATTCCAGCACGTGCGTTGTTATTGATAGATGATAATGATTGGGAAGAGTATCAGATAAGAACTGCAATGGGAAACTGTCGTGATATTAAAAACTATTTGGAAAAATATCCTTTGGTAGTTCGAGAAGCATTGCAATCGAAATTCGGAATAAAAATTCAGGCGATTAATCTATTAGAGAAACATCAGATCGATGCTACACCGTATATTGATTTATTGCTTGATGCAGCGGTTGGTACGGCAAAAACAGTCCGTCAGGTGACAGAGCCGATGGTGATGTCGATAGGAAAAAAAGCGGTGGAATTGTTGCAGTCAATTGCAATCGAGGGTTCACCTGGAGAAAGAGGTCATGCGATCAGGTTACTTTGGAATATTCAGGGCGATAAGGTAAAAGCATTTTTAGAGAAACGCAAAGCAGAAGATAAATCTAATAAAGTTAAACAAATCATAGAGCGCTTATTTGAGACCACGCCATCCGCTGTTTCAGGTGACTCTGAAGATAAAAAATATGCGCAACTGCTCAAGACATTAGAGCCAATAGAAAAAGGTTCAATTGACGATCCACTGAACACGGAATTTATCGATAGACTAAAAGAGATTCTTAAAAAATTTGAAAAGAAAGCTCAGCAAAGGTATGAAAAAGAAAAAAAGCGTGACCCAGAATGCGAATACTTAGAAAAACCTGATAAATTGAATTATAAACACCTGGATAAATTTCAGTATTTTTTAGTCAACTATAAATACCAACCGAAAGAAAAAATTATTGAGTTTTCATTACCCTGTTATCGGGGTTTGGAAATTGAATCAGATTTTAAAAAATTAATTGAATCCATTCAATTGACGCCAATTCAATTCATCCGCTTAATGATCGCGTTAGGTCTAATTTCAATTGATGAAAAAGACAGTAATCAATGTAATTTTTATTATCGTTTGGCTCTCTACTTGAGCGCTTATCGACGCTGTTATGCGCCTAAAATGGGTTTAAGCGAGTTTGCGGTATATCTCGAACAAATCGGACTTGATCCCGAATCGGTGGGGCAGGAGCGTTTAAGCTGGGGGTTTCGAAGTTCTGGTTTTGATCTGGAGCCTGAATTAGTTTGGCCTTATTTTGTCCGATATCAAGATGTCCTCAAACGGGAGTTAAACGTAATTCCAGGTTCGAAAAATACTAACGAGTGGGATGACGATGACAGAAAAATAGAAGCATTTAAAATATTGGCAATGTTTCCGGTTTTACCTTCTATCTATGAAAGTAAATGCTGGGAAGAGTCGCTGTCAGAAACCAAACGTTTTCGATTATTAGCTCAAGATGCCTTGCATACTGTTGCCGATAAGAATCAAATTATTATTAAAGCACTTGGCGACGGAAAACAAGCTATCCGGGTGGCAGCGGCTGAGTGGTTGGGTAGACTAGAAGCAATCGAGGCAATAGAACCTTTACAAGTAGCTTTTGAAACGGAAAAACAGGATTTTGTCAAAGGCGTTTTCCTTAAGAGCCTGGAAGTACTAGGTGCGGATATCAATCACTATATTGACCGAGAAAAATTACTCAAGGAATCGATAGCGGGACTAAAAAAGGCACTACCAAAAGGGCTAAGCTGGTTTCAAATTGACCTATTACCAAAAATACACTGGCAGGATACTAATAAAATTGTAGATCCGAAAATTATTCAGTGGTTGATTATACAAAACTGTAAATTCAAGACCCCTGAGCCAGGTGCTTTGTTATTACAATACGGTCAAATGTTTAAAACACAAGATCGATATTCGCTGGGCAAGTATATTTTTGATGCATGGATCAGTCACGATACACGTCGCCCAAGTGAAACTGATGTCGCTGATCAATGTCGACAAGATGCAAAACAGTATGCAAAGTATTATGAAGAGCCGGAAGACAAGCTTTATCAAATGTTTCTAAAAAATGCATTGAACCAATGTATTGGTTCCGCTATTGGTGAAAAAGGACTCCTGGCGGTTGTGGCTGCTTGTGCAAACCCTGAAATTGTGGGCGATGTTGAAAGTTATATACGCTATTGGTATGGACAGCGAACAGCGCAATGTAAAGCATTGTTGACGATGTTGTCCTGGATAGATGATTCCAGCGCAATTCAAGTACTATTATCTATTGCGACCCGGTTTCGCACGGCAAGTATTCGTAACGAGGCAGATGTCTTGTCAAAAAAACTGGCAGAAAGAAGAAACTGGACAATAGCTGAATTGGCAGACCGTACCATACCGGTCGCAGGTTTTGATCAGAAATCAGATGCTAGTCCAGTGCAATTAATTGACTATGGGGAACGGCAGTTTACTGTCACCTTAGACGATCATTTAAATTCAATTATTACCAATCCAGAAGGTAAAATTATAAAATCGCTACCTGCTGCACGTAAAGATGAGGATGAAGCGCTTGTCAAAGCGGCAAAAAGAGAGCTGACAAAATCAAAAAAAGAGTTAAAATCGGTTGTCAAGTTACAATCAGAACGGTTGTATGAAGCCATGTGCGTTCAACGTAGCTGGAGCATTAATGATTGGAACATCTATTTAGCAAACCATCCGATAGTGTCGAAGCTTTGTCAACGCATGATTTGGACGGCTGTTAAACATAAGTCAACAGAGAACAAGGATCTTGAAAATAATTTCGAATATATAATCAGTTTCCGCCCCTTGGAAGATGGTAGTTTAACCGATGTAGAGGATAATGCAGTATCTTTGCCAAATGACTGCGAGATTTTGGTTGGACATGATTGTAATACGCCTGAACAACAAGCAAAAGCCTGGCTCGAGCATATTAAAGATTATGAACTTGACGTGCTATTTGAGCAATATGGCAAAAAATCTTATCTACTCGACGAGAAATTAAAGGATGATACACAAGTGTCTGAGTTAGAAGGTCATATGATAGAGGCTTACAAGCTTCGTAGTCGATTGTTAAAGTTGGGTTATAGCCGTGGGCAAGCTGAAGATGGAGGGTTTTTCTATACCTATCATAAACTGTTTCCAACATTGGAAATAGAAGCGGTGATTGAATTTAGCGGTAATGTATTACCAGAGGAAAATATTAACGTTGCATTAAGAAACTTATCTTTTCGGAAACACGCTAGTCAAAGATCAAGTTATTATGACGATGAACCCGGAGGTAATTACGATATCGCACTTAAAAATATTCCGGAAGTTGTACTAAGTGAGAGCTGGAACGACATAAATTCGGTCGCGACGATAGGGACCGGGTATGAACCGGAGTGGGAAAGTAAACTAGAGTGGTAGCGATAAAGACTGGAGGCAAACTTGGTTTCTGCAACAAATATTATTCGGCAACCCTATGAGTCCCTATATAAGGATGAATTGGAAGCGTTAAAAGTAAATGATAAAGACCTTAAGCCAGAGGGCTGGTTGTTATCGCCAAAATCCGTACGCAAATTTATACTAGGCTCAAGTGATGAACTAAAATATAAAAACAAAAAAATCCAAGTTAGCCAGAAATTTTACGGAGATAGCGGACTGATTGACCGATGTATTGTCACACTCATGAGTAATCGGGCGTTGATGCTTGTAGGCGATCCGGGAACCGCAAAATCTATGTTGTCAGAATTACTGGCAGCGGCGATCTCAGGTCAATCCAGCAATACGATTCAGGGCACTGCGGGCACGACGGAAGATCAGATATATTATTCTTGGAACTATGCACTGTTAATAGCCGAAGGCCCTAGTGAGAATGCATTAATCCCAGCGCCGATTTACCTGGGAATGAAGCAGGGACATTTGGTACGCTTTGAGGAAATTACACGCTGTGCCCCTGAAATTCAAGATGCATTGATTGGCGCCCTATCTGAGAGTCAACTAAAAATACCTGAATTAAAACACCAGGACACGATATTCGCAAAAAGGGGATTTAATATCATCGCGACGGCAAACTTACGCGATAGAGGCGTCAACGAAATGTCGAGTGCGTTAAAACGGCGATTTAATTTTGAGACCGTGATGCCGATTAGTGACACCCAAGTCGAATTGGAATTGGTACAGAAGCAAGCCCAACAGCTATTGGTAGATATTAATTTGCCATCGGAGCTTGATCAAGATATTTTAAACTTATTAGTCACTACGTTTCAGGATTTAAGATTTGGGAAAACCGAAGAAGGTCATGCCATAGATAGACCTTCTACCGTAATGTCGACGGCTGAAGCGGTTTCAGTGGCCTATTCGGCGGCACTTGAAGCAAATTATTTTAATAACGGTGTGTTAAAACCAGGTGGTTTAGTTAAGCAATTACTGGGGACAGCTATAAAAGATAATAAAGATGATATAAAAAAAGTCCAGCAGTATTTTGAAATCGTAGTTAAACAGCGTGGCAAAAAAAGTAAACTATGGAAAGATTTTTATAATTCCAGAAAGTATTTGGATATCCAGTAAAAGCCACGCTTGATGAAACCGACTACAATACAAGATCTTTCAGATTTTAATGAATTATTTGCGACTATTAGTAGTGAAAATATCAAATATTTTCCAGTGCGACACCATAGCCCGGCATGTTCCTATTTCTTAAAACATTATATTCAGAAACTAGAACCAGACTATATTCTAGTAGAAGGTCCTCATCATTTTAGTCATTTAATACCCCAAATCACTGATGATGATCTCAAGCCACCCTTTGCGATTTACACAACTTTTGAGAATAAAAAAACTAAGCAGGGTGAAGAAGGTAGACAGAGTTCTTTTTATCCCTTTTGCGACTATTCGCCGGAATTAGTTGCATTGCGAGCGGGTAAAGAAATCGGTGCCCATATGGAGTTTTTTGATCTTGGATTTCCTGAGCAAATAGAAAATGAGCGGACATTCTATGGCAACACCCCAAAACTCGGAGCGTTAATTGATGATGTCTATTTAAGACGAAGTGTCTATTTACAAAGCTTAGCAAAAAATGCCGGCTGTCGTGACGAAGACGAATTATGGGATCATTGGTTCGAGTCCCGTGTTAAACCAGATGAACCAGCAAATATTGAACATACGTTGCAATTTATCAATCATGTCGCCGCTTACTGTGCAATGGCACGCCGTGATTATACGGATGAAATGTTGCAAGCAGAAGGCACATTCGCGCGCGAAAAATTTATGGCAGAGCGTATTGCCGAATTGATCGATTCAGTAGCTGTCGATGATACGAATATATTGATTGTCACGGGCGGCTTTCACACCATCGCATTACCACGATTGGTCAAGAAACATAAAAAGTTGTCAAAAATTAGAAAATCACCAGAATGCGATAACTATTTAATACAATATAGTTTTGATCAAATTGACCGCTTAAGTGGTTATGGTGCTGGCATGCCAAGCCCTTATTTTCACCAGCTTAACTGGGACTATATTAATAAAAAAATCAGCGAACCACCGGTATCGACTTTGTTGACCGAAATTGCCAGGCAGTCAACGAAAAAAAAACTTGATCAAAAAATTTCAACCGCTGACACTATTCAAGCTTTAGTACAGGCAAATACGATGGCCAGTCTAAAAGGGCGTAAGGCGGTCACACGAGAAGATATTTTTGATGCGGTACGTTCCTGTTATGTTAAAGGCAGTATCGAAATCGAAGGATTACGCATACTGGAAATCGCAAAAAACACACTAAGCGGCGATCGGATTGGCCAACTACCATCAACGGTATCCTTACCGCCTGTACTTCAGGAGTTTAAGCGTCATTGTGAGAGTCTCGGTATCAAGCTCGATCAGGTACATCGAAAGCGATGGGTACTGGATATTTATAGAAAAACAAAACACCAAAAGATCAGCAGGTGGTTACACTGCTTGAATTTTATTGGTTCTCCCTTCGCGAGACTAGTTTCCAGTCCACAATTTTTCTCAGGTTCAAGTATTAAACTAACACAAGAGGAATGGGAGATCTCTTGGTCGCCGCTAGTCGACAGTCATCTGATTGACCTAAGCATACATGGTGTCAGTATTAAAGAGATTTGCTTGTATCGCCTTAAAGAGAGGCAATCAGCGTTAGTACAGACCGGTGAGAGCCGAGATGCCATGGCGATGGTGACGCTACTGGTAGAAATTTGTCGTATGGGCATTCAAGAGACCATGGATACTCTCATGGGTGATATTCAGGTTGTGCTTAACGAAGAAGAAAATCTGGTTCATCAAATTTCGGCTCTTCAACAGCTATTGATGCTGGGAAGTTTGAAACCGTTGCTTAATTTAACTTCATTAGCCGGCGTCGAAGAAATTTATGTTTTATGTTATCAGCGGATTTGTTATCTACTCAGGCTAATCATCACTGATGATACCGATTATATTAGAGAGATACTGCAAAACCTTTCTACAATGCGTGAGCTAATTGTTGCATCAGATGCAGAGACTGAGTTATCCGATAACGACAGCACGATCGATAGGCAATTATTAATTGATAGCTTAGAACATAGGCTTAGTGAAAAACCCATGTTATATCCAGTGCTTTATGGCGCTTATTTTGGCCTTCTATATGGACTTGGCCAAAAGACTGATCGCGAGCTAACGGATACGATTAATGTACAGTTTCTTTCGGCATATTCAAAACCGGCTGAAAGAGTTGGTTTTTTTTACGGATTGATATCGACACATCGCGATCTACTTTGGCATCATGAAGATATTATTAAAACTTTAAGTGATTTATTAGAGCAATGGAGCGATCATGAGTTTTTAACTTTACTGCCTGAGGTTCGTCTTGTTTTTTCTGAGCTAACCCCGAACGAAATAGACCGCGTTGCAGAAAATATTTCCGATATTCACAATACAGCACCAATCGGGACTTTGTATCATGATGATATCAACGACGAGATACTGATGTGGAATGTAAACTTATCAATGCAAGTATCAGAAATTCTGAATAAACAGGGGCTGGGTGACTGGATCAGCCAAGGAAAAAAATGATGTGATCATGGATAAAAGCCGTGGAAAATAATAAGCAAAAACTCTTGAGTCGTTGGCGCCTGGTATTGGGTAAATATGCACAACAACAATTGGATGTATCACTAAGCGCTGATATGAGCAGAATGGAACGGGCTCTGGATTATTTATATAGCCGGGAGTATAAGGGCAGAGGTGTAAAACCATCTTCAGGTGAAGCGAGCCTTGATCCAAGTCAGTTAACTATACCTGATTGGTTGGGTGAAGTGAAAAAGCTGTTTCCAAAAGATTCTGCCAAAATCATTGAAAAACACGCACTAGAACGTTATGAGTTAACGGAATTATTGAATAATCCCGAAAGCTTGAAGCAATTAGAGCCTGATCTGGATTTGCTAAGATTGCTACTCGCATTTAAAGGCAATATTGATCCATCGCTCATGCAGCAAATTCGGGATATTATTCAGAAAGTGATTGATAATTTGGTTAGAAAATTAAAAAGCAGTATTCAGCAAAAACTGACAGGTAAAATCAATCGAAGTTTATCAAGTAAAATCAAAATCAGGCAAAATTTTGATTGGCAGAAAACGGTTCGTAAAAATTTAAAAAACTACGACGCCGATCTCAACAAAATTATTTACCAGGACCTTCGGTTTTTCGCTCGTAGCAAACGCTATTTTCCCTGGCATGTGATTCTATGTGTTGACCAAAGCGCGAGTATGGCTAATTCGTTAATCTATAGTACAGTCATGGCTGCGATTCTGTTTAATATGCCGAGTATACAAGTTAATCTTGTGCTATTCGATACTTCAGTCATTGACATGAGCGATCAAATAGATGACCCGGTTGAGATTATGTTGAGTGTGCAGCTTGGTGGAGGCACCAATATTGCCAAAGCAATGCGTTATTGTGAGCAACTTTTGACAACTCCGCAACGAACAATTATGGTATTAATCAGCGATTTTGAGGAAGGTGGTTCAGTTACGGAATTGATTGCCTCGTGTCGACGATTTAAGGAAAGTGGTGCTAATTTATTGGGTTTGGCGGCACTTGATGAATCGGGAAGTCCCCAATACGATCACAATATGGCGAGCCGACTTGCCGCAAATGGAATGGATGTCGCCGCTTTAACACCGAACGAGTTAGCAGAATGGATGGCAAAAATAATAGCTTAGAAAAATTATTAAAGTACCTGATTGCATATAATGATGATGCACTTGTTGTCATGGCAAATAAGGGATTGTTACGTCGTGCTTACAAGGACTTGGAGAAAGCGGTTATTTCTCAGGTAGAAATATTCGAAACAACACAAGTAAAAATTCTGATTGATGATCAAGAAGTTATACTGGCTCCTAAAGACATGAATCAGTCTCAATGTAATTGTGTAGCATCAAGCACTTGCAGGCATATCCTAACAGCCATGCTACATTTACGACAACTAAAAATTGCAAATACGAAAGATCAATCTGATAGTAACGCGACGGCGACAGATAGCAAGCAATTCATATTAAATTTAAATCAAACCGACCTTGAAAAGTGGGCTGGAAAAAAGACAACGCAAAACGCACTATCGCTCGCATTACAATCAGATAACATTGAAATCGATTCAGAGAATAAACTCGAAGTACGATTTATCAAACAGGCGATTAGCTGTCACTTTGTTTCCGGTACAGATTTAGAGAGTGTCATTGTTAAAGGCAAAAATACACAAGTTAAAAAATTCATTGTCGCAAGTGTCATAGCCATACAAATAGCCATTGGCGAAGAATCAGCGTTTCAATCACTAGTCAAAAATCAGCAGTCAAAGGATGGTAAACAGTTAGTCGAGCTTGGACAAGTTTCTATTATAGCAATCATTGAAACACAGCGTTTAGTGACTAGACTTATCGATACCGGTATTACGCATGTATCTCTGGCCCTGGTACAACGAATGATTGCCATGGGAATCGTGCTACAAAAAGCCCACTTACCTCGATTAGCAAAACTAGTCGTATCTTGTGCCGGTTCCTTAGAATTGCTTGTTCGTCGACATGCACAGGCAAATGAAGAAGAGATATTAATCAACCTCGCTATGATTTATGCGCTTGCAACTGCCATTAATACGAAACCCAGTGTTGAGTTGGTTGGCAGTTTACGGACGGCATACAAAGAGGGTGAATTATTAGATTTAGTCTGTTTGGGCGCTTATCGTTGGCAAACCGGTTCCGACTATCACGGATTAAGTTTAATGTTTTGGGATAAGCTAAATCAACGTTTTCTGACATGGTCCGACAGTAGGCCGATTTCAACCGATTACAGCTTCGATCCATACACCCGTTATTTACAAACTTTACCGTGGAAAGGGGGTCACTCAGGCAACCACATGGTTGGTAATCGAGTTGCTCTTAAAAGAGCGAAATTAAATGAAAACAATCGTCTTTCATCTTCAGAGCAAACGCAAGCCACCGTTGAAGCAATTGTTGAAGATGCTTGGATCGAATCGATTGAAAGTGGGCTAATCGTCTATAGCGATTGGGAATTATTGCAAACCTATATGAATGGATTATATCCTATTGGGTTTGAGTCCGTAAAACAGACAGATTATCTTGTTATTGTCGAGCCGACTTCAATTGGGCAGACATCGTATAATGAAATCGCACAAACATTAGAGTGTAAGTTATTAGATTTAAAGGAATATTCAATTTTAATAACGATTCCTTATACGCAAATCAATGAATTGACACTTTCTCATTTGGAATGGTTTATAGATCACTTTAAATTCGGTATGCGCCTACTTGGCCAATTAGGGTTGGTCGATGGCGTCATTACTTTGTTTCCCTATTCTCTTTTTATACCAGAAAAGCAAACAGGCTATCAGATTATCAATATGTCGCTGGATAAAATATTAAAGAAACAGAAAAAATCATGGTTTCAAAAACTATCAACAAAACTTTTATCCACGCAGTCTGAAGGTAAAATAATAATGGATAACTATTTACCGCCGCAGACCAATCAACTATTAATTTCATTGGAATCTTTATTGCAAAAATACGCCGACGGTGGACGTTATGTTAATCTATCATTGCTTGCGACAGAAGTGGAAAAAATATCTCGAAACCTCGAACGAGCAGGGTTGTTACCATTAAATAAATTATGCAAAGAGTTTTTGACAGAAAGCAAACTGCGAGCAGAAAGCCTGTTACAAGCAAAATATGCTTGTGAAATCTATAGACAAGTTGCACAAAGAGAGCATATTCGAATCATATAGAGAAATCCACTACTGTCCCGTTAACGAAAAGGAATAAGGCTTGGAGCTCCACATGCTGTTACAATGGAAGTGCGAACAAACACTGCAAAAATAGGAGATCCAAGCCTTATTCCTTTTCGTTAACGGGGCAGTAGTGATGGAAGATATAAATATAATTTGGCAGCAAATAAAAAATGATCACCCAATAGGTTCAACCCTTAAGGGTAATGTCGTTGAAGCGCGCCCTTTCGGAATTTTTATAGATATTGGTTATGGAAATCGGTCGAGTAAAGAATTGACTGGTATAGTAGAAATAGTTGGATCAAATCCCTTGCCTAAAGATACAAATAGATGGCCGAAAATTGGTGAAGAGATTGAGGCAAAAGTGATATCCTTTCGTGAACGATCAAAAGAATTAGATCTTGGGTTGATATGAATTCAAAATATAACATTACGCTTGAGTCGGCATGTTTTATAAATTAAATAATATAGAATGGAATAAACTAAGTCATGCGTATGGAGATGCTTCTGATGTTCCCGAATTAATTGAGGGCCTGCTTTCAAGTGACAAAAAAGTATTCGAGGAAGCAATTTATGAGTTATTCGGAAACATTTGGCATCAAGGGACTGTTTATGAGGCTACACCTAAAGCTATTCCATGCACAGTTAAAACAACTAATCCTTTTACTGGAAAAGCTGTAGAACCACCAGAAAATCTTGATAGCCTTCCTGAAAGAAAGAGAAACCGTTGCTGGATAAGGCTACTAGTAAAGGATATAGTACCAGTGCAAAGTTGATTACGTTATTAGAAAAGGATATAGTACCAGTGCAAAGTTGAGTACGTTATTAGAATCGGTAAAAAGTAAGCGTGAATAAAACTAGTCAAGTTAAATACTACGTTGATTGATTGAAATGTATGTATTCGGATATCAAAGCGCGTTGAGTGTACATATTATAGATGAGCTTGGTATTAATGTTAATGGTAAATTAATTCGGTACTGACAATAATTAGGTCAAAATTAAGAAATGGACAACTCAAGCGTTAATAAATCGTTCCAGCCGACACTCAAAGCTACGTGTCTAATGTAAGGCGTTTTATAAAGTGCTGGGATTTAAACAAATCGTCGATACTGATAATTATAGAAGATTTCTATCAATAGAGAGTGAAAATACATTTTCATTACACAAGACAGAAAATGTGTATTTCGATTCAAATATATAATTTATTTTGAATGTACAAATTTAGATAGGTAATCAGATTTGTTTGTATTTCGCAGGCGAAAATAGGAAACATCCACCATGGGAGCTAAAATAAAGCAAAACGTATTAAAATGGCGCAATATATTACATTAATGAGGTCAAATATAAACATAACAAATAAAAATTTCGATTATAAAATATATTATTACCGGGGTTTTGTTTTTATATATGTCTCTGCCTACTTTCCAAGCAGTTGCTATAAACCCTGTTACCATTAAAAACATTCCTAAATAGATCCCCGCGATTTTTATTCCGCCAATTAAGAACTGAGCTATTAGTGATGGAACGAGCTGATATTCGTTCGTGGCTGGAAGGGGGGCTAGTAAGGCAATATAAAAGAGAATAGAACCGAATATTATTAGGTAATCCGGCCAGTGGAGATGCAGCCACCAAGGGAGGTGGAACTTGACAATTATTTGCCACAAATATTTAAGATAATATGTCAAACTTGATCCATAAGTTTATATTAAGTAGACGTTATAATAGCCTTAAAGACAAAGCCTATAAGTAACTGTACGACCGGCCTTGATATTCAATCATAAACCGATTCAGCGCAGGATTCCAATGGAATGATCCACTTTTGATGCGGCTTGTGTATTCCCTCCATTTTGTTATAGCTTCAAAGTAGAGTCAATTAGCCAGCGCGTTTTCAAGTCTAAATTTTCATAAAAGGGTAAAATCTTTCGGGACACTAAAATCTTTCGGGACACCCATAAGTTACATTGCAACTTTTCACAACTAAAGCTGATTTGGTTCTTGAGATCGGCCCAACGTCGGTCTGTATTTTTCAATAGCCTATTATCACTTCGATTGGCGAGAAAATTTCAAGGGTGTCCCGAAAGGTTGTTTTGCATCCGCTAAGATGTTTATACAATTCTTCAGTATAGAATTATTGGGCTTGTAACTCATATATTACCTCAGCATCAAAAGATAAATAGATGTCTGACCGTGGCCGGTAAGCCGAAGCCGCATATTACTCATTACCTGAATAATGTAAAAACTATTAAGTAAACGGTAGCGTACTATTTTATAGATTGGAAGAAATGGTCGTGGTAAAGTCGTTTTTCGTTCTATTTCTTCTTGTTTACAGGCAAAATCGGAATTATATTAACCCCCCAACGCCAACTAGCAACATAAGCATATTTTTCACTAAACGCCACATTAGCGGAACGATTAGCAATGTTCCCGAGGTATACAGGGTTTTCAGCATTACTAACCTGGTAAACACTAATATAGTTCTCGGATGCTATATATATTCGATCACCCTTCACCTGATAAACGTTTGGCCAATCCATTGTATCAAGTACCTTAATGGGCGTAGACCCTGGAAACCCATTTTTATTCAGTCGATACATATTAGTTTTGTTGCTGAATTCTGAAGTAAAAAGATAATTTTTATAAACAAAACTCCGGGTCACGCGCCCGTTTTTTTCTAGTACCTTTTTGACAACTTTAAACTTGTTATTTTTATCAATCGAAATAATAGATACGCCTGGTTTACTATTTATCGACAAGTAGATTAGATTTTTACGCATAGTCACGCTAACAAAATTACCCGTTTTCATATCGATATCGCTAATAACAGTCGGGTTTTCAGGGTCTGCGATGTCTATAAGAAAATATTTACCGTCTCGAACACCGGCGATTACCTTACCCTTGTAAAACTTGATTTCACAAACATCCCCGTCCAGTTTTAGTGTCTTTATCAATACGGGTTTGTTTGGGTCGGCCACATTGATAAACTGAACCCCTTTTGTCGCGCCCGCTACAATCAGTATATCGCCCAGCTTATTCATATGCCGAGCAAAAATATCGAGATTATGATTGCTAACCAGTGTTGGTTTCAGGTTTTCTGAGATATCATAAATGAGTAAATTTCCACCCATGTCATTAACGTATAGATACTTGCCATCAACGTGTACGCGAAGAGCGGCTTCTTTGGTTTCAATGTTCCCGAGCAACGCTGGATCAGATAGTTTTTTATATGGAGTATATTTTACTGTGCTCTCAAGCGGGTTTTTTCGATTAAACTTGGTAATATCAATATTTGTATCGTCTATTAATTGATTGTCTGCTACCTTGTTTTTTTTCAATATTGTTTTTGTATAACCATACGAAGAAAATGCAACCTCATTACCCGCAACTATAGAATTGCTAGTGTTTTTTACGCGATAGAGATATTCCTTGGGGCCGGTTTCGAGTAAAACTTTATAGTTCTTAATCGACAATATATCGTTGTAGTCAATGACCTTATCGTTATTTATATCTTTGTCTATTAACGATAAAGTATACAACTTCAGAGAATTGATTATATGATCACGGGTACCGGGGACGGACAGCAGGTACAATAAACGTTGATAGAGTATTTCAGTGTAGGCTGATACCGATATTTGATCCGTTTTTAAATTGGTAGAAGAGACTATCGCATGGAGTTTACCCTTATTTTTGTCAGATTGGGGATCTGTTATTCTATTTTTAATATTGAGACTTTGCCCGCCTGCTATGGTAATCAAATATACTGAATCCGCCTTAAATACTTTTCTTGTCCTGAGAGTTATTTGAGATCTGACTTTCGCTTTTTTGGAAGGCAATCTACCGGAAAATACGGGTTTTTTAATATCAGGATAACGGTAAATCTTGATACTAGCACCTGTCAGTTCTCCCAGCAGAACCTTAATAGTAATTTTATCAGGTATTGATTTAGCTTCAGGGGCTTTAGTGGTACTCGAAGATACAGTACTAACAAAAAAGAAAAGCAAAATAGACGAAATAATTAATCCAGACTTTTTCATGTAAAGCGTGCTCCTTAGACTAAAGACGATTATACGGTACACCCCGAATTTTATACAACGAATAATACAATATACTACCTACACTAATTCAGGCGATTTCCAGGCTGTCCTAGTAATTATTAAACCACTTCAATAAGGTTGTTGATAGGGTAGAAGAGTATTTTTTAGATCCACATGACTAACCGTCCACCTGATGTAAGGATATTTCTCGATTGCGTGTTTTTTACGACTAGTCTTGTGTGACATATCTGGATATAATTATCACGAATGGTGCATAATTTTTTAGCCACTTTCCGTTAATGTCATAGACACGAGTTTCAAAATCTAAACCACCTCTACTGCCTTTGTCAGCGTGCCAATTTTGTAGTATTTTATGATTTTTTTTATCGAAAATATCTACAGCAAAAATGATATGTTCATGCATTTTAGTGCTTTTCTTTGTTTTTTTATTCGCGTCTGTCGAAAACTGGTAGTGGTAGGTGATACGTTTTAAATGTTTATTATGTATAATTCCCTCAAAGCATTTTTTAGAGCCGATTACAAAACATATCGGTGCTCATCGTCTACATAATTAGCACTCATTGTTCGAATTAATTTATTGAACCAACAAACTACTTTACGCTTTTTAATTTCCAACTTCTCTACATTTTATTTTACTTATACTCTTCTTTTTAAGTAAGCGTCAGACCTGCTGATAACTGGACGCATACGCGCATAGTCTTATCTCGTTATCACACGCGCAGACCAACCATCATAGTCACCATTAAACTGATCCGCCTTCTCCAATAGCTTGATAGTTATCGGATTCATCTCATCAGGTAGTGGAATCGCTTCTGTTTGATAAAACGATAATTGAAACTTATCTTTGATTTTGCCAACCCGTACATATTCCTCTACTCTAAATTTATTACCCCTTAGCCAGTCACAAAAATTTTTGACATCATTTTCACTATCAAAGAAAGCTAAGTGGTCAATTCGACGAGCTTGTTTTAACATATCACGTTGTTCAACAAGTGCGTCTATAATTTCTTTATCCTGAATAACCCGTAAATCCCGTTTGGTCGGAAACAAGTAATTCCAATAACTATCTCTATCGGGATCATGGTTGTATGAAGTGGCTAATTCGTAATAACTTTGGCTCTCGATCAATGAGACACACTCAGTCAGTGTTGATTCATTTGTATTCGTGTAAAATGTATAAAAGAGAAAACCCTGAGTAGTAATTCTACCGACGTAAAGACAATCAACCTCAGCCATTCTATCTATCAGAACCTGCTCCAAGGCCATAACTTCTCGATATTCAGTTTCAGTTAATCCCACGCCATTATCACCGGGTTCCTTAATTGTCAATCGAACATCAAGTGAATAACCGTAACCCCAGTCATTGATCACATCTTTAACCGCATGATTATAGATCACATATGTTTCATGGCCACGGGTTATTGTATGATAAAGATTCCATTTTTCCTCTACCTGAGTCATATTCACGAGATTTTTCCTATACTAAATTTTTGATAGAAACGTTAGCGTCCAACACCGTTATTTTTTCCAAATCCCCGGAACCAAAGCTCGATAGTCATCTTCGGTATTTGCAATACGGTATTTAGTTAAAACATGCGTTAAATACTCACTCGGATTGATTTGATAATTTTTGCAACTTTCAACCAAAGAATAAATCGCAGCTGCCGCATGACCACCCCTGTTTGAACCAACAAACAAATAGATGATATGACCTTTATGATACCGTCATACTGGAACAGTATCAATTAAGAGCTAAAGGAGAATATCATGAAAAAAGTAAATGCTTATATAGGCTTAGACATTCACAAAGCAACCATTGCCGTGGCGATTGCTGAATCTGGACGACGAGGTGAGATTCGGTTTATGGGAATATAGAAAACGAAAAGTCGAAGGTAATTAGTCTAGTTAAAAAAGTCACAGCTAAATTCACCAGTGTTGAATTCGTTTATGAAGCGGGTCCGTGTGGTGTTACTTATATGAAATACTTGGCGCAATCGATTTGTTATTGACAGGTATCTAACGCCTGGTTTTGCAATTCAAAAACCACATACTAGGACATCACCCATAAGTATAATACAAATCATGTTATGTTTTTTTTGAAATTTAAATAAGGTGTCCTATTAGTTTCCCGCGTCAGGTGAGAAAGAATTAGTTATTTGGTTTTCGAGACGCGCGTCTCGGCTAACGGGTGACTCCCTTATTAGGGGTGACTCCCTTATTAGCTACTGCAATATACGCAATCTTAACCGCCTTTTCCAACCAGGAAAGACGCTGCACAGGAGTCGATTTCTGCCACTACCGAAGTTGTTCGCACTCGTGTCAGTGCCTTTTGTACTGCTTGATCTTTACAACCTTTTGTGAGCTTTTTATTCATTTTCACGCCTCTTTAGTTTAATTCATTTAAAATAAAGAGGTGACAACTATCCTGTCACCGTGGGTTAATGTGTTGTACCTGATGCCGGGGCATTTCCATTGAGCCTTGCTTCGCAACCAAAAACCAACTCGCCATCTTGCTCGCGAATCCAGTGGTTTCCTACTGCCCTTGGGTCAGAACCAAATTTAAATTTACTCTTCTTTCTTTTAATAAGCCGCTTAATTTTTATTTGTACTTCTTTTGGTGCTGCCTGTATAGTAGATAAAAGCTCAGATTCGTATTTATTTATTTTTTTCCATACATCCATTACAACAGCATTCCAAGTTGTGATAACAATAGTCATTACCGCTTCAAATTCTTCTTTTGAGTGCTCTGCTGGTAATTCTAATATTAAAGATTTTCCAAACTCTAATATTGTTTCTGATATTTTTGTATTCGGAATCATTTTCGTTTAAATGTTAATTCTATGTTTTATGCAGCTAACATTTGAGTTGACCGGGAGGCGCATTTTGCGCCGACCTGGTTTAACGATTGTTAGGCGGTTGTTTTGTTTTCACTAATTCGATAAATCTGTTTAACGTCTGTCCCACTTGGGTAGATATAAAGACCGTGATAGCACTGGTTGATGCGCAAATGGTCCTGCACGGCATCGCTTTTCTCTTTTCGATTCTTAACATTCCAGTTCGCGCTCTCCAAATTGTTTTCAAAACAAATCCACTCAATTTCTATGTCGGATACCGAAGAGCACAGTGTCTCTACGATAGTCTCTCTGCGAGATGGGAGGCAGTAAGCAATTTCCTCAACAACACAATTTTTTCCATCATTGAGCCGCTGTACCATAGCTCGCAGCAATTTCTCTTTTTCCTCTCCTGCAGTTCCCTCGAATATTTCAGCACTAGCTTCCTTTTCCAGCCTCTTTGCCCAATATGTTTTACCAGAACCAGCAAGACCAAGAATGAATATAACCTTCGTCATCATGCCTCTCCTACTTAACCGCCTAACGTTTGAGCTGTGGGGCAGGCGAGTTGTTTGCGCCTGTCATACACGAACGATTTGATATTCATTGGGCCCTCTCCCCAAGAATTCAAGGGGTCGAACCTACATAACTTCATGTAATTATTAAAAAATCACTACGTATCAGACTTTGAATACAGCTTAAAGCGCCTATTTTATAGTAAATATTATCCTTTTAACAAGGCAGTACCAAAATTATATTTTTTTTTGTGTAAAGTACTGGCCACAATCATCTAATTTCCTATACTTCATACCGATTCCAAGCCGTTGCTTAACACCCGTCACAAATTCCTTTGAGCCAATGGCAATATTCCCACTCCAATCAAGTTTTTCTGTATCTTGCTCAGTGTGCCAATTGCGATGGAGGTTCCCAAGTTCATTGAGCGGTTGAGTCTGTGTGTATGCCATCAACTGCTCCTGGTCTATAATCCTGTATCGTGCTGAGGGGACTGGATTTCTGTATAACCAGTTACATCCCATAATGTGGGATGGCTCACCGCACCAGTACGTACCATATTTGAATCAATATAAACCATACAGCGGAACAAATAGGTGTTTGTATCTATGGCTGTTGCGTAGTATCGATCTTTCCAGAAGGCGCCTCTTCTTTGTTTTCGAGTATTGTAATCTTGAGCAGTTCGTCCCGTAATTAATTGCATGCTTTTTGATACGTCATCTCTACATTTGGATGCCACTAACAAATGGATATGATTTGAAGTTGCAATATAATTTAAAACACAAAGGCCCCATAACGTTTTCTTGCCTCAAATAACCATTGTTTCCAGTTTAATCGGTCACGTTTAAACTTGAGTAAAAATTCCCGCTTGTGACAGCGATGGGTAATATGCCAAGCATACCCTGGCAGAAAACAATGATTAGCTCGGGGCACCAAAGACTCCTTATTTTAATTCTTAAAAGCCTGTTTTTAACATCAAAAAGGATTCAAATAAGGTGGTGATTTTTAGTCAATTTGTTCTAGATATTATGTACTTGCGTAGGTGCGACCCGATTTTTAAAGATATCGAAAAATCACCGTGGCTGGCTAATCAGCATTCTCGGCACAGGCAAATTCGATAAGCTGGTAGCCCGTTATGGCAAAGATACTTTTCAACAAAACACCTTAACACACAACATAAGTAATTTGAGCCGCTCCTTAACCGGAAAGAAAAAACAAAAACGCATACGAGATATCGCAAAAGAATTATTCAAATTGACAACCACTATTCCCTGGTCACGTATTAATGAACTGGAGATACATACCCCCTCCTCAATATCCGATAACGAAAAACAAAACATCATCAAGGGAACTCAGGGAAAGTATAATAATAGGTTGAAAGTTACATTTAATCAGACGAGAAAGTAATGCATCGGAGGACAATGAGAGCCACCGATAACTTTAAACCATTGACTTCCAATGCCTACACATTTTGGTAAGACTCAATATGATAAAGCTATTGAATATCATACTACTATTAGAAAATTCTATTAATTTGGTCTTACTTTAAATTATTTACTTTCAAATTTTCAGGGTGTCTCGTGAAATTTCCTTAAACGAATATGAGCACCCACTTTATCTCCCAATGCATTGCGGGGTAAAGCTTCCGCGTCCTGCTCTCGCCCCTTACCTACGTCCCGGTGAGTTGGACGCACCAGAAGGCGCCATCCAATGTAACGATATGGGTAGAAGCATTGGGCATCCTCGGGTCGGAGAGCACGGCATGCGTGATGTGTTTTCAGTATCGATCGGATGGTGAGGCCTTTAAACAGGCGCTTCAGGTACGGTTGGCAAAGTTCGAGCTATCCTTAAACGATGACAAAATTCGATTGATCGAATTTGGCCGCTTTGCCCATTCCAATCGACAAGAAAGGAAACAGGGAAAGCCCAAAACGTTTGATTTTCTCGGGTTTACCCATATCTGTTGACAACGTCGCAGTAATGGTAGTTTTACCATTAAGCGAATAACGATTGCGAAGAAGCAAAGGACGAAGGTGAAATCGATCAAAGAAATGCTAAAGCGAACACGCCATTACCCAGCCTGGGTAGTGGCGAGGAATCTTAAGCGGGTCGTGCAAGGATACTTCAATTATTTTGCAGTCCCTGGGAATCAGCTAGCATTGAATGCGTTTAGAACACAAGTGTGCCAAGCCTAGTTAAAAGCGCTGCGCAGGCGTAGATGGTAAAAGGCTATTAAAAAAATACAGACCGACGTTGGGCCGATCTCAAGAATCAATTCAGCTTTAGTTGTGATAAGTTGCGAAAATAAATAAATTTTCTCTTTGTGATTTCTATGTAACTCATGGATGTCCCGAAAGCGACCAGTGCCGGAAATAATATGACACTCGATTTAAATCCCGCGGAAAAACATAACAACTCGCATGCGTTAATCAGGCATCCTCCCTCCTGAGAGAACGCCTGAGCCGAAAATGTTAATAATTAAAAAACGGTAAAATTGTTAATTGTTAGTATCAAGAATAATAATATCTGGGCATTTTACCGTTATGAAGTGACCAGGGTAGTCTTCTTTGTAACAAACATAACTACCAGCTAACGACACATTTATACCGAGTCTTTTTATCAGTCTTCGTGGTACGAATTTTTTTGCACGTGCTTTTTTTGTTACCATTCTTACTGTTGGCAGTGTATTGCGACTAGATGAGTTTGGTTTTGCTACGATTACATCGGGGCATTTAACTTTTACTTTTTTACCATTAGCATCAATATTGTAACATGTATCTTTCAATGTATTTACGGCGATAAGTTTTCCAGGCTTAACAATCGGAATCTTTGACTGTGATAATTTTATTCTATTATGTAGATTAGAATTATCAATGGCATGTGCCGAAAAAGATAAAGTTATCAAAAATATCGTGGTGGTTATAGTAGTAGAAATTATTTTTTCCATGTTATACCCCTTAATAAGTTGTTTAACTATTTGGCTAGCTCAGTGATAAGAGCTTATCCTATTACCGAGTTAGTAAAAAAATGACTATTTCAATAAGCTAAATACCAGTCTATAGTTGGTCGCAACATCATATCGTGAGGTTCAATTTATGTATCTGTTTAGAACTATAGGGAACGGCGTGGGTAGCAGAAAATTAAGAAAAAAATTTGGGAAGGGGGCTGGAAAAAATCCGGAAAAAAGGTGAGTTTATTGGTGAAGCTGAAATTTTTAAAAAAATGCTGGTATTAAAATTCGGCGGCTCTAGCCGACTAGGCTGAACGACAGATCGTTCAAGCTGATGCAGTATGACTTGATCAGTGGATCGAAAATCTGCTTACGCTTAATCCATTTCTATATTCAATAGTGGCGTTGGAGAATTTTCCCAAACTCCAATCCATTGCGCTTTTGCGTAAGGATCAAAAAATAATATCCAACTTCTTTTAGTTAGATTGCCTTTGCGTAAAACAGCTAAAATTTCGGTAATTGCTTTTTTAAAATCAGTTAACGCAAAATCGATATACGAATAACGAAGTCCTGTGCCTCCTCCAATAGCACAACCTAATTTGTTCTCGATTAATACGGCATCCAATGCATTTTCTATTTCTTTCTTATCTGCAAATTTTTCTTCATCTAAACCTTCCGATCCATCCATTTTTAAATAACAAAATATTTCGTTGTTTCTTGAGTAGCGTTCGGGGAAAAACATAGGCATTTCTGATATAGCCTTCATTAACGGCTGATAACGTGTTTTTGCAACAAACATATCATCGCGCTCACAATAATCGGTTTGTTCTTCTGGGTCACTCAATAATATTGCCCAATCGCTTTCAGGAATATCCGCATATAAAGGTTGCTTAGGCAATTCTGCTCTAATACCGTTTACAAATTCTTCAAATTCGACATAAACCTGCTCTAATGGCACATATGGTTCTGTTGGTTCTATTGGCTCTATAAAACCTACCCACTTGTCTAAATATTTCTCGCCAAGAAGCGTTTCCGTTAGAATGAACGCCTGTTGATCAACAAGATCCTTATCAATAAGAGATTGTTTATCAAAATGCACAAATATACCAACGGTATTGAAATTATCCCGTTTGAATGAAATTCCCAGCGCCAGATTTTTAGCGTTTGATCTGCCTTCTATTGCCGACCGCACATCGTCAAGATCTTGAGTTGGCAAGCGATAAGTATAAAATTCCCAATTATTTATTGTGGGTGCTTGACTTACTATTTGGTTGGCAAGAGGACGCAAGAAGAAGCTATTTTCCGGGGTGATAACCAGTCTGTGACCGCCTTTCAACCCAGGGCCAAACTCCCACATAAGCTCTGCATTGATGGGGTTTAAATTTTCATGCATCCATGCGGGTAAATCCCATTCTTTCTCTCCACTAAACAATAGATCTAGGTCGGTTATTTTTTCTTCGAATGCCTTCCACCAATCATCTATCAATAGTTTTGTATTGTTACCATAATACTGATTTTTAATTTCCCAGGCCATTATTACTAGATTCCAGTTTATTTTTATGAAAATTATCAAAGTATAGAATACACATCTGATAACTAATAAAATTAGATCATATGTTTGGTATTAGTGAGGGTTAAACATCTATGAAACTATATTACCACAATTATTATTACTTGCTATTATACTTTATTGCTTGCCCACAACACAAGTTTATCCATTTGTCTTGTCATTCAATTGTCACTGATTTGTACTTTACAGTTCAAGTTGCTTTAAATGACTCATCCAAGCTGGTAATTCTGTCAAACGATTTGCGGTTAAGTCAAGGTGTTCAAGATGGCCTAAATTTTTTATCCATGCCGGTACTTGAACTAAATCAGTCATTGTGAGATTTAATTGACGTAACTCAGCATGCTGACTGAGTAGTTTTAACCATTGCGAAAAAGAATCTATATTTACATAACTAATTGATAAGTGTTGTAACGACTGTAGTGTTTCAACACCGATTTTCTGACTGCAAAAAGTCAATCCTTGAGTGTCGAATAGAGAAAGTTCGACAAGAAAATTATTTTCCCATTCGAGTTGGATTGACTTTTCTAGATTTGAAGGAATATTTATCATATTTTTACCCACATCTTGGTGTTATTTGAATCGATATTGTTTTAACTGGGCATTTAGCTCTACCTAATAACGCTGTTTATTGTCAATATTATCTAGTTCAGATACTTATTTTGTTTCGATATCTAACACATTCTGCATAAATGATTAATTGTTGATTTTAAATAAAAATAGTAACAGCGAGTATGTCTGATTTTAAAAAATATTTCTAGTCTGCTCACCTGGAGAAAGAAGCCTGAATATAATCTCTCCTATGATATCATAGCATCTCAATTATCCTAGGGTTTGGATTATCAATAAATCTAAACCACATTACATATCAATCTTAGTTTTTTGGTTATTTATTTCTCTCACGTTACCAATTTACAATATTATATTTCGGAACACCCTTGAAATTTTCTCGTCAATCGAAGTGGGGAAAGGCTATTGAAAAAATACAAACAGACGTTGGGCCGGTCTCAGGAATCAATTCAACTTTAGTTGTGATAAGTTGCAATAAAAAATAAATTTTCTTTTTGTAATTTTCATATAACTCGTGGGTGTCCCAAAAAATCCTAAGAAGGACGTGCCGCGTTAAACTACGAGTGTGCGACTTCTAATCTGCACCATGCGGCTCACAAGTCGCTCACAGTGGAACTGCAGGGTACAGTTGACAGGACGGACACCTAAAAGCAAGTTTTTTTCATTAGAAACTTAAAAATAACTGCACTAATTCTGCAAATATATCCCCTATACTTTGTGCAGAACAAATTTTAAATAAAAGCGAGTGGACTAGTAACTGTAGACAAAAAGTCACTATCCTGGTTGGGGAAAAAAATGTATCGAGATATTGTTAATATTGTTTCTGGTTTAATCTGTATAATTAGCTTATTCATAAGCACCAACTTAATGAACGAAGGATACTTTATTAGAGCTTCCGGAATGGACCGTTTTGGAATATTTATGATCACGAATACTATAATAGTTCCCGCTTCTTTCATTATCCTGTATTTTTTGTATAATTCTATTAATTCCAGAGTCACATATAAAATTAACTATGGCATACTTGTAATACTAAATATCATATCTATTGTACTAATAATTCCCATACTATTTTCTACATTGGAGAACGAAACGGGTTTATGGAAAGAACATATATCTGGATCAGGTGTAATTGGAATCGATGCAGATAGAATTCACTATTTTTTTCCTTACGTGGGTGGTGCAGGGATTTATATTTCCAGTGTATTTTATTACTCCTATAAGGTCTTAGCTAAGAAATATAATATAGTTATCAAAGAAAATATATTGCCAATACTTTTACACGGAATAATTGTTCTTATACCACTACTTGTATTCTTGACAGTCATATTTATACACAATTTTATAGAGCCACCATATTATAATGGCTAGAAACCCAGTTAAAGTGTACCCTTTAATTGGGCACGGTAAGAATGATGGTAAGTATCATTGGAACCTTTCAATTACCCACAAGCTATAGACAGGTGAAAAGTGAGTATCCGGCGCAGGCTAAATCAAGCTAACGTCAATAATCTTGTTTATAGTATAGTTACAAGACATTTAGAATGGCAGATGTTATTATTTGTTTTGCGAAGTAGGTTGAAAAAAAATTAACATGAAGGTTAAACCGAAAGGATTTGAGCTAACAGAAAATGTATCGCCAGGGTTGGTGGAGGTTGAAAATCCCCTTCCTACGGTAGCTCGTTGGTTTACCCCATGGCAGGTAGAATTAACCAATTATAGCACTCGTCCTGATGAAGTTTTGCTTACTCATAATCTTTTTAATCAAAACGACGCCGATGGGCGGTATTTGATACTTCAGGGCGGATTTGGGTTTAATCCATTTTTTCTTAATATTACTATGGTGTTATTTATTTCTGTCGTGATATCGATGTTAACCTTAACAATGTCCTATCACTCTGATGGTTTAGAGATCGGGGTCGAGCTAATCACTACGGTAATTCTGATCTTCTTAACGATATTATCACACGTGGCGTACAAGATAGTACCAGTAAAGAATGTTTTTATATTCGATCGAGACAGCGGGAACGTTCTTTTCCCAAAAAAATTGTTTCGGAAGCGATTAATTATCCCTTTTTCTCATGTCGTAGCAATGGTTAAACGGGTGACGGCACGCAGTTCTGTAAGTTATCACGTCTATTTATTCTCAAAGCTCAATCGAAAAAGAAAACGACGATATAAAGCCTCATTAAATATCGGGTCGGTAATATTTTCAGGTTCATCACTTGAACCATGGCATTATATTTGTGCATATATGAATAAAAGGTTTTTACCTGAGACGTTTGCACCATTTGAAGAAAAGGTGAGGTGGTACAATAACAATGAAATAACCATGCCTGAATATTATACTTGTGCACGGCCATGGTTTTTTCAAAGATTTCCGGTTCAAAAAGGGTATCGAAAGCTACGAGAAGATTTATCTGAGGCTGAGTATCATCGTTATCGAGATAAATATTTTAAGTTAATTGATAATGTTAGGTCATTGACCAAGACATACTTTTGTAAATATTCCGGAAACTATTTTATTCCCTGGAAGCTTAAGCTTTCTTTGGTTTTTGTTCCCAAACTACTGAAGTACTCTGCAATGGTGATTGCTTTTGTAGCCTTTACTGTTATATTGCCTTCGATATATGCATATGGGGCAGCGTTATTTTGGGGAATGTTGTTCCCAGGTAGCTTATTGGGGTTATCACTGTATTTGTATACCAAGGGTGATATGTCTCGCTATGCACATGCCAACTATGGTGGCGTTTACGCACTAAATGGCCAAGAAGTTAAAGATCTTATAATTGACAAGACCGACAATGACCTCTGGAGTATAACTTTGAAAGGAGTGGATTATCAGCATATAGGAGTCCTGGATGTTAGTGAATTCCATGTTGCGAAGAAACTAGCTCAGTAACCCGTTACATCTGAATCTATTCGCTTAAGGTCGTTTCTTCTTTAAATTCTCTGACTAATTCAGGGCTTTTAGCAACTGATTATGTGCTAGACTTTAGTCACGAAACAAGTCACTATCGCTGGTCGCCAGGGAGAGCACAGCGAAGGCGGCTAGCCCCGTAAGTTGTTTTCCCGTTGTGCGAAGCGGTAAGGTACTGAACTACTAAGGAGCTGAAGCTCTAAGGGAAGCTCTATAAGAAGAATAAAAGCCCTGTTGTGGTCAAACACTTCCGGACACTCGATTAAGAGTTTTTTCAAAGTTAACGGGCGTTTGATACCCCAGCGTAGAATGCAATCGTTTTGCATTATAATAAATAGCGACATACTCACGAATATCAGCCATCGCCTGTTGCCGCGTTCGGTAGAGCGTGTCACCAATCCACTCACGTTTGAGACTACTGAAAAATCGTTCGACCGGACTGTCCCAACAATTCCCTTTTCGACTCATAGAGCAGACCATATTATTCCGTGTTAATCGCTTCTGATATTCCTTGCTCGCGTACTGGCTGCCTCGATCAGAATGATGAATCAGTCCTTTATCCGGTTGCCTTAACCCAATCGCCAAGTACAGCCAGCCCTCGCACGTCCAAACATAGGTCACGTCAGAAGCCCATACTTGGTTTTTCTTTTCCGGATTAAACTGACGATCCAGTCTGTTTTCAGCCACCGGTAAATTATGTTTGCTGTTCGTGGTGATTCGAAATTTACGTTTCCGCTCGTAACCGGATTAATTCTGCTTTTTTATCTTTTGAAAGCTTTCTCCCGTTTCTATATCTTCTAATTCTCGTTTCCAACGACCGATCAAATTATTACTAATGCCAAGGCTTCTCGTGGCATCCATTATTGTATAGCCTTGCTCTGTTACCAGCGCAACTGCTTCCCGCTTAAACTCTTCCGTATAAGAATTTCTTTGACCTTTTTTGCTTGTCATACTATACCTCGTTTTTCTATTGTACCTCTTTAATGAGATGTCCGGAATTATTAAACCACTTCAGTTATCAAGAAGAGTCTTACTCACAGACAAGAAAAAAACAATTCAGCAGGATGCTCATTGTTACCCGAGAGCCGGGGACCACCACAAGCAGATTTGTTCGATTGAACCACTTTTCATTTGTTGCCGCTCCTTCATTATCGGGGTAGGGTTTCTGTTGTTTCGAAGATGGGCATGGGTTGAAAATTGGGCTAACGTACAGAATGATTGAAGCAAAAGCGGGCGAGAACACATCGTGATTACCGGGAGAAAGAGCTGATCGGATGTTTTATAGCGCTGGAATTTTGAGAATAGGGCTTTTATTCTTCTATATCGCCTGTATTTCCTTTCTTATGCACCCAATCTTCACCCGTTGGGATACTAATTCTCTGTTATTTCGTTGTATTAAATAATGTATAATAATGGTCTCTTAAAATGTTTAGATAGAAACTAATCAGAATGACGAAATTACTAAATTATAGGTTTGCATATACTATTTTAACCTCAGGAATTGTATACCTCATAACCTATATTCTTGCAACAAAGCAATACAATGCATATATAGCGCCACTGGCATTTGCGATCGGAATAGGTGTGTATCTTCTACTTCGTAAGTTTTATAAAAGTAATCAGGATCACGATAAGATTGTAGCTAAAACATATCGGTATATCATATGGTTAGTACCCATGGTATTGTTTTCCATCAATGCAATTATATTTTTTGCGAACGTCGCTGACGAGCCGAGATTAGTTAGTTTTTACTCATTCGATGACTTAAAATGGTCTGGGCCTTTTGTCATTGGACTTTGGCCAATTCTAAATCTTTTTATTCTTATTGAGAATTTATTTAATCTAATCTGGATGGCGATATACTTTTTTGGGCTTATCGCATACAGTCTGGCATCCATTGGAATACTCATATTGTTGATATCATTGTATCGTAAAATGGTTAAGTTAAAACATGAGTCGGTAATCAAGTTTTCGTTAATCGCCGCTACTTTGTATTCGCTTCTACCGATCGTATGTTTCGCCATGGCGGTGTATTTTTGGGGGTAGTAAAATTACGTTAGACAAACAGGCGCTTACCAATTAGTTGTTGTTAATATTATGCAAAAACCTATAAAAAATGTAACTACCAATGTTATTACAGGTTTTCTCGGCGTGGGTAAAACCACCGCGATCTTGAACCTGATTAAGAATAAACCTAAAAACGAACACTGGGCAATACTTGTTAATGAAGCAGGAACAATTGGTATTGATGGCAGTGTGTTTGAAAACACGGGGATTACCACCAAACAGATACCGGGTGGCTGTATGTGTTGCGCGGGTGACTTGCCAATGCGAGTAGCGATCTGTAAACTTTTGCGGCAATCCAGGCCGCAACGGCTTATTATTGAACCCAGCGGTATAGGGCATCCACACGAGATTATTAAAACACTGACACAACCGGAATACCAAGGTGTATTAGACTTAAAAGCTTGTATTTGCCTTATTGACCCCCGTTTATTAAGCGACCCACGTTATCAAGCTAGTCAAATGTTTATTGATCAAATAGCGGTATCCGATATTTTGGTTGCCAATAAAATAGATCGGTGTTCGGAGAATGAGTTAAAAGAATTTAATGATTTTTTCTTCACGCAATGTTCTACTGAGCAAATAGTTGGAACGGTTAGCCATGGAAAATTGGATGCCAAATGGCTTGATTTTCCTCATCTAACGGATGCAAATACTCCCGTTAATATTTCCGCCAACCTCGCGACGAATAGAAATAGAGATTTGAAGTATTACGAGAAGATAGAGTTTAAGACCTATTGTAAAAAATTTCCAGATGATTCAATATTTGACTACAATCAACTTATGACATGGATTGCTACTGTTAAAGCTGAACGTCTTAAAGCGATTTTGAAAACCAATAAAGGAATATTATTCATTAACTGCGCCGGTGATGATGTGAGTATTTCACCGATCGATATATTTTCTTCAAATCGCATTGAAGTGATCTCTTCACAGGGTTTAGATATCAGTAATTGGGAGAGAAATTTAAGGGTGAAATCCTAGGCTTTAGACTAAATGTTGTCAGTCCTGCGCCTGTTGTCGAACCCAGTAAAGTAGGTGAAGGGCTTGTAAGCGCAGCCCAAGTTGCAAAATTCTATGTTGAAGCTGTTGAAGGAAAAGATAATGGAAAAATTTATTACGCATGGGGTGATCTGCCTAGAATTAATGATTAAACATTTGCAAACGAAGCCTAACAATTACTACCAGTTGACCATAAAAACTTCATAGGCATTCTCAATGGTTCCAAGCAAAAAAGAATAGATATGCAAATTCTAGAGGGATGTTGCCAGAGTACGATGGTGTTGCTGAAGTGTGGTTTGAGTCGGAACAAACACTTATGGACGGTATGAGTTCTCCTGAAGGACAAAAACTAGGTGCTGCTTTGCTGGAAGATGAAGGTAATTTTATCGATCACTCAAAGTCCTCAGCATTTATCGTTGAAGAGCACGAATTTTAAATATTATACCGTAAGCGCAAAAACAAATTCGTTATTGCTTAACAGATCATAAGATGAATAAAACTCATAAAAACTATTATAAACATTAATTTTACTCAAGTTCTTGACTGAATCATACTCCTTTTGAATTATTTGATCTATTACAGGAGTAACTATGACCAGCATTCATAACCTTGGGTTTCCACGAATTGGTGCGCAACGAGAATTAAAACAGGCAGTAGAGTCTTATTGGAGCAAAAAAATCGATCAAAATCAGTTGCTGTCAATCGGGCGGAAACTTCGCCAGCAACATTGGCAACTGCAAGCCGAAGCGGGTTTAGACTGGATTCCGGTTGGCGATTTTTCCTGGTATGACCAAATTCTCGATCACTCAGCCCTTTTGGGTCTGGTGCCCGAGCGTTTTCAATCGTCGCCACTCGCTCAAGATAGCGACGACGAATATGAAGTTGATCTGGACACTTATTTTCGCATGGCCCGGGGGCGCGCACCGAGTGGCGAGCCGACCAGCGCCTGTGAAATGACGAAATGGTTTGATACCAATTATCATTATCTGGTGCCCGAGTTTTTACCAGAACAACGTTTTAAGCTCTGCGGCAGCAAACTCTTTGACGAGGTCGAGGAGGCCACGGCGCTTGGTTATAAAGTCAAAGCGGTTATCCCAGGGCCTCTGACTTTCTTATGGCTGGGAAAAACCAAAGGCAAGGAGTTTAATAAACTCAGCTTGCTCGACGGACTATTGCCGATTTATAACCAGATATTAACCCGATTAAAGGCGCAAGGTGTCGAATGGGTACAACTGGATGAGCCCATACTGGCATTGGATCTACCCACGGAGTGGAGCAACGCTTTTGAGTCGTTTTATTCGCGCCTTCGTGTTGGTGGTATTAAAAAAATGTTGGCAGTCTATTTTGGATCACTACAGGATAACTTGTCATTGGCTTGCAACCTGCCAATCGATGGCCTGCATGTCGATGCAGTACGCGGTGCCAGTGAAATCACTATGGTTTCGAGCTGGCTTGCAGATTATAAAGTATTGTCGTTGGGTGTGATCGACGGTCGTAATATCTGGCGAGCAAATCTTGCCGATCTGATACAGACACTCATACCGGTACACGAACGTCGTGGGGAGAAATTATGGTTAGCGCCTTCTTGTTCGCTGTTGCACGTGCCAGTTGATTTGGAACAAGAGATTAAAATGGAGGATGAGCTACGCGAATGGCTAGCATTTGCCAAGCAAAAGTTGCACGAACTGGCGGTTCTGAAACAGGCGCTTAACAATGGCACTGAATCATGCGCAGATTTATTGCAGGGTTCCGCGCGTGCGGCGGCTTCGCGGCAGCAGTCATCGCGTATTCACAAGGCCGATGTCAAGCAAAGAGTTGTCGATATTGTCCCGGAAATGGCGCAGCGGGCAAGCACCTTTGAATCGCGTATTCAAAAACAACAGCAGCGATTGAAGCTACCCTTATTTCCGACAACGACAATCGGTTCGTTTCCACAAACCGATAACATTCGTCGTGCCCGTCGTCAATTCCGGCAAGGACAGCTGACAAAAGGTGAGTACGAAGCACTAATGCATCAGGAAATATCGGCAGCGCTAGCCAAGCAAGAAAAATTTGGTCTCGATGTGCTGGTACACGGTGAAGCTGAGCGCAATGATATGGTTGAGTATTTTGGCGAGCAACTGGACGGATTTATGTTCAGTGAATTTGGCTGGGTGCAATCTTATGGATCACGCTGCGTCAAGCCGCCAATTATCTATGGTGATGTTAGTCGGCCGACGGCAATGACCGTTAGTTGGAGCCAATACGCCCAGTCACAGACCGACAAGCCAATGAAAGGGATGTTGACCGGGCCGGTGACGATACTCAACTGGTCGTTTGTTCGCGATGACCAGAGCAGGCAGAAAACTTGCCAACAGCTGGCATTGGCATTGCGTGATGAGGTTTGTGATCTGGAGAAAGCCGGTATCGGCATTATCCAGATCGATGAAGCGGCATTGCGCGAAGGACTGCCATTAAGAAAGCGGGACTGGAAGCACTATCTCGACTGGGCAGTGCATGCGTTTCGAATTACCGCCTCGGGCGTCAAAGACGAAACCCAGATTCATACACATATGTGTTATTCAGAGTTTAACGATATCATGTCGGCGATCGCGGCGATGGATGCTGATGTGATCACGATTGAAACATCGCGGTCGGATATGGAGTTGTTAAAAGCATTTAAGGACTTTGCGTATCCGAATGACATCGGGCCGGGTGTTTACGATATTCATAGTCCCAATATTCCCACGCAAGAAAGCATGACCGGGTTGATCAATAAAGCGTTGCAGCATATTCCGGCTGAACGTTTATGGATTAACCCGGACTGCGGTCTTAAAACCCGTAACTGGCAGGAAGTGGAGCAAGCGTTGGTCAATATGGTGAGTTCGGCAAAGTTTTTGAGAGAGCAGGCCGCTACTCATTAGCTAGTGTACTTTAGTTAAGTTATGGAAGTTTAGGCCAGATTTGCCATATCACTGGCAAAAGTGAGAGTTACCGGGTTTGAATAGAAGTGCGAACTTTTATTTAAACCAACTTAGAAAGGTAACTCTCATGTTAAATACTATTGATAAAATAGTTAAACGCAAGATTGGATTACTCAGTCTAGATGACAGCGTCGGTATTAAGATTCTGACCAGACAATCTCCATTCCGTCACGATTGCCAAGAGCCGTTTCCAGCATGGAAATTAATTCTGCATTGCCACCTTTTTCTTTAAAGATATCCAGTTGGGCCTGATTTATATAATAATCCCTGTCTTCCTGGTTTTTGTATTCCTCTTCGAGTTCATCAATCAGAAATTGAAGCTGTGCCTGATCGATATTACCTATAATCGCCCCGGTATCTTTGTCGTTAAGCTTGATCATATCGGTTTCCTTTTGTGTTGAGTATGGGTTCTGGGCATTCTGTCTTGCTGAATTATTAGTAGTTTTACTAGGCTGCCTTGTTTGATACTGCTTTCTTAATTTTATGCCTAAATAATAGCAAAAGCCAGCAACAACTACATTAATAACTATCCATATTGGCTTAATAAAGTTTACTTTTTAATGTTATTTAATCTAGAAATACGAGTCTGCATAAGCAGTACGAATTGGGTAATAGCTTGCTTCATAATCAAATTCACGGAGTTGCTTAGCTAGCTGTTATGGCAGTATTTTGCCTGACAAGAAGGGGTAACCTGTTAATTCAATGCGATGGAGTATTTGATCCACGGTTTGTGCTCAAGAGTATTGCAAATGATTTGCTTTCCATTAGCGGGTTTGTTGGTGACTGGGATTCGGTCTATCCTGACTATAAAGCTTATAAAAAAAATATCGACAATACAAACCGTCTTTTTATTCAAAAGAAATATTATATCGATTTCGACTTGACGATAGTGACAATAGTTTGATTCATGATAGCCGGGTTAGATTATTAAAGGAGTGTGACTTTGATAAATGGGTGCTTCTTAACAGCAGGTATATGGAAGAGTTAAGGGTTCCGCGTGATCTAACAGCTTCACAAGCAAAAGCTCTGTTTTTGACCGCAACAAAGAATAAACTCTGGTGGGGTATGTTTGAAGACAATAATCTCGTATCAATTTCTGCGTTAAATTCAAACAATATATCATTAGCGCTAAGGATTGGAAAAAAGTCACAGATTAAATGGATCAATTTAGATTTTCTGCTGTCAAAGTGCCAGGAAGATGACAATAAAATCAAATTGACGGCGCAAGGGGCTGGTTATGCGATCAATTTTATCAGTTGAAGATGATGAAAATATATCCAATCTATTGAAAATTCATTTACATGATGCCGGGTTTAAGACCGATTGTGTCGCTGATGGCGGCAAAGGTTTTAGCGCCTTGGCAAAGAAAAATTATGAACTGGTGATTCTGGATCTGATGTTACCCGATATGGATGGCATTCGGTTTTGCCAGCGTATTCGCGCCAGCAATAACCCAATACCGATATTAGTCTTGACCGCGCAATCGTCCGCTGATTATCTGATTGAAAGCCTGGAAACCGGGGCGGATGATTATATGCAAAAACCGTTTAATGTGCTGGAGTTAGTGGCCAGGGTAAAAGCCTTGTTGAGACGAAATCAGCATAATCGGCAAGCAATGAATAACTATTCGAGTGCTGATTTGCAGATGATACAGGATCACTGTATCAGCGTCGGCGCGATTGAAATAGATTACAATAAGCGTAAGGTTTACAAAGACGGCGAAGCGATCAAATTAACCGCCAGAGAATTTAATTTATTAGCTCACCTGATGGGTTCGCCAGGTCAGATATTTTCCCGTAGCCAGTTACTCGACAGTGTCTGGGGTACCGGGTACTCAGGTTATGATCATACCGTTAATTCTCATATCAATCGTTTACGTGCAAAAATAGAAGACAATCCCAATTCACCCGATTATATTGTTACTGTGTGGGGCATGGGTTACAAGCTTAACGAAGAAATTTCTGCACGCAATTAAAGCAAAGATGGCCATCATCTAATGTGGATTAAATCATTATATACCCGTCTGGCGTTGCTTTTTACATTGCTCTTTCTGATATTGGCAGGTGTTTTAATATATATATCATTAAATAATCTGGATAACTATCAACTTGAAGTAAGGCAGCGACTGAATATCGACCTGGCTAGCTATATCCAGTCTCACAATCAGTTGAGCAGCAAAGGTCGGGTGAATAATCGCACGATCAAAAAACTGATGAACAATTTAATGCATATCAATCCTAATATTGAGCTTTATATTATCGATACGCAGGGTAAAATATTAAAACATGCTGCTGAATTGGGTAAAATAAAAAGACAGCGTGTCAGTATACACCCCATTAAGCAGTTTTTATCTCGCCCAGGAAGTTTGCCGGTATTGGGCGATGACCCACGCTCTAAAGAACAGAAAAAAATATTTTCGGTCACCCCCATTTTAGCTGGCAAAAAAACGATTGCTTATCTCTATATTATTTTACGTGGGGAGCAGTATGATACCATTGCCAAAAAACTCGAGAACAATATCATATTCCGTTTGACGCTGTTAGTGATCGTGGCCGGCATTCTGGTTATATTTGTTTCCGGGTTACTGGTGTTCTATTTGATTACCCGACGGATACGACGCTTGTCAGAGTGTATGTCGCAGTTCAAGGATTCCAAATTTAGCCGACACCGGCCGATAGCGGTTGGCAATAAACCGGGTGCCGATGAAATTGACAGCTTGTGTAGCGTTTTTAACGAACTTTCTGACCATGCCGTCAAGCTATTAAAAAAATTAGGCGAGACTGATAAAAATCGCCGCGATCTGGTAACCACTATTTGTCATGATTTGCGCACGCCATTGACTTCGCTTCAAGGTTATGTCGATACATTGATGCTTAAGCGTGAACAGTTATCGCAACAGAAGATCCGCGAATACCTCGATATTATTTCCCGTCACTCAAAGCAGATTACGCGCTTGATCGACGATCTGTTTGAGCTCTCAAAACTTGATGATTATAATCGGCCGATAAAGACAGAGTGGTTTTCATTGCCAGAACTGACCCAGGATATTGTACAAAATTTTCTTAGCCGAATAGAGCAGAAGCAACTTAAAATTGATTTCAAAGTTGCTAATAGTCTGTCTTTGATCGAGGCGGATATTGGCATGATCGAACGTGCCGTCATCAATTTATTGGAAAATGCAATCAATTATAGTGATCAAGGCGGTCGCATTATGATTGTGCTCAGGCAGAATAAACAATATTTGGTATTGGAAATTACCGATACCGGCCCGGGTATTTCTGAGCAGGATCTTGAAAAAATATTTGATAAGTTTTATCGCAGCAAGCAACAACAGATCAGAAAGATCAGTGGTTCTGGACTTGGCCTGGCTATTTGCAAACGTATTATTAAGCTGCATCAGGGCAAGATAATTGTTAAAAGTCAACCCGCTCAATCGACAACGGTGACAATATTGCTACCACGCAATCGACAAAAAAGTGTACCGCCTATTAGGGCACAGGCTACGGCATAAATTCATAGTGCGTCGTGTTAATGGCGGGAAAATATTTCAGCTAAAAAATATCGGTCTCGTGATACTTTTGTGATATTCAAGTTTTATAGTGGCGGGTAATTATAAGCATAAGGAGCATGTCATGACCAGAATGTTAAGCCTAGCTAACCTGGGTAAAAGTTTAATAGTATTGTCTGTTTTTACTTCGTTATCGGTAATGTCGAACGATGTTGGTAAAGAGGTGGAGTACGAAGTCAGTATTACCAATGTAACCAAAAAGCAAATTTTTACGCCTATTCTAGCGGCAACGCATAGATCATCGGTCGCCTTGTTTAAGGTGGGAAAACCGGCTAGCCCGCAGCTCGCCACATTGGCCGAAAGTGGAAATCCTCAGCCGCTGGCGACGCTTCTGAGTGCCAATGCAAAAGTGATGCAGGTGAAGACAAATCCTGATGTGTTGTTGCCAGGTAAAACCGTAAAAATACGTATTAAGGGCAATAGAATTGCATCACGTCTTAGTGTGGCGGCGATGTTAATTCCAACCAATGATGCGTTTTTTGCGGTAAACGCAATAAAATTACCTTTTAAGAAGAAGGTCGTGGTTGCACGTGCGTATGACGCTGGTAGCGAAGCCAATGATGAGCTTTGCAGTAATATACCCGGACCACCAAGTGTCTGTAATGGCGTAGGCGAATCTCCGGGAACAGGCGGAGAAGGATTTGTACATGTGCATTCTGGTATTCATGGCATTGCTGATCTTAAAGCCAGCGAGTATGATTGGAAAAATCCAGTAGCAATAATAAAAATAAGACGAATCAAATAAGCTGTACCGATAATCAGTTATGTAAATGCGCGATATATATCGCGCATTTTACTTTTACCAGAATTACTGATTGTTTTCAAACTCCTCAAATGCTTCCAGTTCTTCTTTTGTAAACTTCTTGTTTGGCAAAGCTTCGAGCGTTTTATAGGTGATACCACAGGCCAGTAGTGCCAGGATTATGGTGATGATAATTTTTATTATAAACAATATTTCCTGACTGCTGGTGTCCGCAATATCCTTTACCAGATCTGGAAATATATATTTCGAAAATCCCAGCGTGGGCACATAGTACATGATCGCAGCGATTAAACCCCATAACAGGCCGTGTCGACCTTTTTGCTGGGCAGTATAGAATATCCAGCTGATGACGCCGATACCACTTAGAAAAATTACATCATTTATTATCATAGACTAATCAGCCTAACTTTTTTTGCGCTAATGTGCTAGTGAATAGTTAGCAAATTTGTGTCGTCAGTAAACGTTGCGGGTAGGTGTCACAAGCACGGAGTCATTCATATTGTGAATGTATTTCAATGTGTTAAGGACTGCCCGTGTGCAGCGTTACCGATATATTTTGCCAATGCAACATAAATATTTGTACCCGTCACTCAGCCGGGACTATTTAGCCACTAATGTAGCAGAATACACCACTCTAAGGTGTGTTTAATAGACTCTCAGTTGTAGAGCTTGGTTTTTTTGGGTTTGACTCTCCCGTTACCGGAGGCTTTAACATTAGTGACTCTTACTCAATTTGGAGTTAATATGAAAAGTCTATTTCCAGATATTTGTACAGATGCACTTTTAGAATCAAAAATATTTTATACCAAACTTTTTGGTTTCAAGGTGCTTTTTGATTTAAATTGGTATGTCCAGTTGTGTTCACCTGACGATGAAAATCTACAAATAGCGTTTGTTGCCAAGGATCATCCGAGCGTTCCTGTGGAATATCGAAAACCGCCATCAGGGGTGTTTATAACGGTCGAAGTTGATAATGTAGATGATATTTACAAAAAAGCCATCGACTTGGACTTGACCATTACCAAGGAAATATGTGATGAGGAATGGGGGCA
>QILK01000116.1 GCA_003233345.1 Gammaproteobacteria bacterium
GCCACCGCCGCCTCGAATGCAACGATAACCCCCTGCTTGCTGGCTTCTAGAAATATTTCATTGCCATGGAGTGCGATCAGTGCTTTATTGGCGGTCACCACGTGCTTTTTATTTTTAATGGCTGCCAATACCAATTTTAGCGCCAAATCATAACCACCGATCAATTCAACAACGATATCCACATCAGGATCGTTAACAATTTCAAATGGATCAGCGCTTAGCTTTATATGCTCAAACCCCTCGCCACGGTCTTTATTAACATCGCGTGTGGCAGCACAGGTAACGACAATGCCTCTACCCGCCCGTCGTGCGATTTCAGAGGCATTACGTTTTAATACTTTTGCAGTACCCCCGCCCACCGTGCCTAACCCTAACAAACCCACCTTTACCGGTTTCAACTCTTGCCTCCGACTGACTGTAAAATGACTTTATCCTGTTTAAACATATTTCGAATACCGCGAATCGCCTGGCGAGTACGATGCTCGTTTTCAATCAAACCAAAACGCACATGATCATCGCCGTAAGATCCAAAACCAATACCCGGCGATACCGCTACCTTGGCAGCGCTTAATAATTTTTTGGAAAATTCCAGTGACCCCATGTCTTTGTAGGGTTCAGGAATCGGGGCCCAGACAAACATCGTCGCTTTTGGCGGTTCGACATGCCAACCCAGGGTATCGAGTCCGGTGCAGAGTACATCCCGACGCGATTGATACATTAACCGGATTTCCTCGACGCAATCCTGTGGTCCTTCCAACGCTGCTATACCGGCTACCTGAATCGGTGTAAACATACCGTAATCGAGATAGGATTTCATTCGTGTCAAAGCAGCAACCAGCTTTTGATTGCCGCACATAAACCCAATTCGCCACCCGGGCATATTATAGGATTTAGAAAGTGAATAACTTTCAACAGCCACTTCTTTTGCCCCAGGCACCTCTAATATTGACGGTGCCCGGTAACCGTCAAAAACAATTTCCGCGTAAGCGATATCGTGGATAACCCATATATTATGTTCGCGGGCAATCTTGACAATATTGGCAAAAAAAGCCAGGTCGACACACTGTGTCGTCGGATTCCCAGGGAAATTGATGATCAGCATTTTCGGCTTGGGCCATGAATCAACAATCGCTTTTTCCAGTTCGGAAAAAAAATCGATACCCGGTGCCAGCGGCACATGACGAATATCAGCGCCAGCGATGACGATTCCATACGGATGGATCGGATAAGCCGGATTAGGCACCAACACATTGTCACCCGGGCCCAGTGTTGCCAGCGCCAGATGCGCCAGACCTTCTTTTGAGCCAATGGTTACAATCGCTTCTGATTCATGATCCAATTTCACATCATATTTTTGCTGATACCATGTGCAGATTGCTTTGCGTAAACGCGGAATCCCTTTAGAGGCGGAATAGCGGTGGGTGTCTTTACGACGCGATACTTCCACCAGTTTTTCGACAATATGGGGCGGGGTTGGCTGATCCGGATTGCCCATTCCAAAATCAATAATATCCTCTCCGCGGGCCCTAGCTTCAGCTTTAAGCTCGTTGACGATATTAAACACATAGGGCGGAAGCCTTTTTATTCTCGGAAATTCTTCCATTTGTAATAACTTGATATCTTTAACTAGGAAAAGTCGCCATATTATAGCCTAAACTATGGATTTTCTGCTAATTTCCTTGTATCCGGATTAGTGTTGCCCAATGTGCATCAATATTAACTTTATGAAAGCCGCAAAGACCGTTAGAATAATGGCCTGATTACCGACTTTTATTGCCCCTTAAAATGACAAAGATTAAATTATTATGAAATTAAGCCTTGATAGCAGCGATGCGACTTATGTCATTAAAGGATATTTTGATGATGGGGTACAAATAAACAACACAATTTATTCATCGAGTCTGATTATTGGTGCTCACAAGCTGCAAACTGACTGGAAACCGATCTCACCCGAATCAATAAATGAAAGTGATCTTTCCCGTTTAACCGAAAATGACCCGGAAATTGTGGTCTTAGGCGTCGGTCACAGGCTTATTTTTCCCGACATGCAACTCATTGCACCGATAGTTGCCCAGGGGCTGGGGGTAGAAATCATGGATACCCACGCAGCCTGTCGAACCTATAACATTCTGATTGCCGAAAAACGTAAAGTGGTTGCCGGTTTAATTATTACTTAAATAATACGTCTTCAGAGTATCCTTCGCTTTCGAGTATTTCCCGTAGACGTTTTAACGCATCCATCTGTATCTGCCGTACGCGTTCGCGAGTAACACCAATTTCCTGTCCAACTTCCTCTAGCGTAGAGCGCTCATAGCCATGCAAGCCAAACCGACGTTCAACCACTTCTCGCTGTTTACCATTGAGCTTTTCCAGCCAATGTTCGAGATTTTTATGGACATTTTCATCCTGCAACAACATTGACGGGTCCGGATTATTTTCGTCGGGAATCGCATCCAGCAACATACGGTCTTCATCATCACCGATGGGGGTATCGACCGAGGTCACACGCTCGTTGAGACCGAGCATTCGTTTAACATCGTTGATAGGTTTGTCCAGTAACGAAGCGATTTCTTCAGCCGACGGTTCGCGCTCCAGATCCTGCGCCAGTTTTCTGGCGGCGCGCAAATACAGGTTTATTTCTTTAACCACATGTATCGGCAATCGAATCGTCCGGGTCTGATTCATAATGGCGCGTTCGATGGTCTGTCTAATCCACCAGGTCGCATAGGTCGAAAATCTAAATCCGCGTTCCGGGTCAAACTTTTCTACTGCGCGAATTAAACCTAAATTACCTTCTTCAATCAAATCCAGTAACGCTAAACCACGTTTTAAATAACGACGGGCTATCTTAACCACCAGACGCAGATTACTTTCAATCATGCGTTTGCGAGCCGCTTCTTCGCCCTTTTGAGCCAGTCGCGCATAATAAACTTCTTCTTCGGCCGACAATAGTGGCGAAAACCCGATTTCATTCAGATACATTCGGGTGGCATCCAACTGCCCTTCCGACATCTCGCTGGCGGACTTTTTTGCCTTTTTTACAGTAGTCGTTTTTTTTGTCTTTCGGGTTTTTAGCTTGCTTTTGGGCTTGGGTTCAACGATTTTGTCCGTATTCGCCCCGCTAGTTTCTAAGACACTGCCTGCTTCCTCAAGATCTTCAAGCTTTATCTCGCTACTAAGTTCATTCATATTATCGATTTCCTCACTATCATCAAATGCTTCCCCGTCTAACTTGACTATTTTATCAGACGGACTTTTTGGTTCTCGAGACATACCAACCCTCTACTACTTCTAATCTCAAATACCCGCATCGCTCTCTATAATATTTATCCCTGAACATTAAGCAAGAACTCTGGTTTAATATTTCCCTGGTGTACATGAAAAATAACCATTTTCCAAACTTACAAACTTACAAACTACTTTGATAGATACCGAAATGGATTCACGGGTTTACCATCTTTTCTAATCTCAAAATGTAATTTAACACTATTGGCCCCGGTCGCACCCATCTCTGCTATTTTTTCGCCTTGCTGAACAACTTGACCCTGCGTTACCACAATGCGTTTGTTATGCGCATAAGCACTAAAGTATCTGCTACTGTGCTTTAAAATAACCAGATTTCCATAACGGATCAAACTATTTCCTATATAAACAACTTGGCCGCTAGCAGCCGCTTTAACCGCCTGGCCAAAACGTCCCGCAATATCTATGCCTCTTAAGCTTCTCGAATATTTTTTTGCAATGCGTCCCCGAACCGGCCACGCCCAGTGTACTTTTCTATTTTTGTGATAAATACGGGCACGCTTTTCTTGAAGTTTCCTTGCACTAATTTGTTTTTTTCTCGATCCGGCGGTAAACCTTGATGATGTCGCAACCGGTGCACGTTTACTAGCACCAATCGATGCGGTCTGCGTCGATTTTCCATGCACTTTATTCTCACCAATCGGATCCCCACCCAATTCCAGACCAGACTGCTTAAGTGTAGCCTGTTTCCTGAATTTTGTTGGGGTCTTGCCTGTTTTGTCAACAAAATTAGTGGGTTTTTGTGCTTTGTTACCCGTAAGCTTCTGAGGTTTAATCGCTGCAGTGTGATTAGATTTTGCGGTCGTTTTTTCTGGTTTATATTGCCTTTGGGTTTTACGCTGATAACCCTTTTTATAACGTACTGCCGCTTTTCCACCACCGGCCGAATAAATCAGGTGTGCGCGCTTACCCTTCGCTGCAGTGACATAAGTAATCGGGTTAATTCGTTTAGTTTTCGATGAATATTTTAACCGTGTGCTCGCGGTGCCAGAAGCTTGACGCCGTCGAATAATAAGCGCCTGCCCTTTTACGATGCGATACGGTGGTTTCAAATGATTAATATAAGCGAGATATTTATGATCCCGGCCATATTTCCGTGCAATCGATTTTAGCGTTTCGCCACGTTTAACTACATGAACCAGCCCCCTAACCCGTTTCCGAGAACCCGCGTGAGAAGCGTTCTTGCGTTGCGTTGGCGTAACGCTTTTACGTGTACGTTTTTTAGTTTGATGTTTACGACGCACATTAGATTCGGAAACAAGCTGACCATCCTTTTTTAATTCGAATACCGGAGCAGGCCTTTTGTTTTGCGCGAAGCCTGAAGTCACAGCCACCATTGTCGACAAGATAAAAAACACAAATTTCTGTAACCGTTTCAACTTTTACCCCCTAATAACGGTACAAAACTAACAGCCTCATCATCTATCCCTTCAAAATAATCAGGCCGCCTTATAATTAATCTTAATTTTTGCTGGTTAGCATGACCGACGGGTATGACCAGTCGCCCACCAACCCGCAACTGATTGAGCAAGGATTTTGGTACTTCCTGAGGCGCAGCCGTCACAATAATGGCATCATAAGGCGCTTTCGATTCCCATCCCCAATTGCCATCAGAATAGATCGATTTAATATTATACAAATTCAGCGTACGAAAACGTTTTTTTGCTTGCTGTAGCAGTGCGGCAATTCTTTCGACCGAATAGACTTCTTCTACCAACTGCGATAATACAGACGTTTGATACCCACAACCGGTACCCACTTCCAACACTTTTTTCGGCATATCGCCACCCAGTAACAGTGACGTCATTTTGGCAACAATGTACGGCTGTGAAATCGTTTGGTTATGTCCAATGGGTAACGCCGTATTTTCATACGCGCGACTGGCTAGCGCTTCATCGACAAAGATATGCCGTGGTGTAATACGCATGGTAGCGAGGACATCCTCATTAGTGATGCCCTGCTTTCGCAAGTGGGCAACCATTCGCTCACGGGTTCGCTGCGAAGTCATTCCGATACCGTTAAGGTTGATCGTTTCCATTAATTAACAGTCCCCCAACCATTGTTTGATATCCTCAAGCGATGAGTGCTTGGTTAAATCGGTATGAATCGGTGTCACCGATACATTACCGCTATTGATTGCATTAAAATCTGTTCCAGGTCCCGCATCCTGTGCCTCGCCGGGTGGTCCCACCCAATAAATAGGCAATCCTCTCGGGTCCGTTTCTTTATAAACCGGTTCGGCTTTATGCCGGTGACCCAGCCGGGTCACTTCTACCTTGCCAATTTCTGACCTGGGTAAATCTGGAACATTAATATTCAATATCGTCTCCGGCGGAATGGGATCATTTTCCATCTTTAAGATTAATTCCAGCACAATTTGTGCCGCCGTGGCAAAATGAACGGGAATTCCACTATGAGCAAGCGAAACCGCTATTGCTGGATAACCCAAAAAGCGTCCTTCCATCGCTGCGGCAACTGTTCCCGAATACAAAACATCATCCCCCATGTTGGCGCCGTGATTAATCCCGGAAACCACCATATCCGGTTCCTGCTCCAATAAACCGGTTATCGCTAAATGTACACAATCTGTTGGGGTTCCATCAACACAAATATTACCGTTATCCAGCGTTGTCGCCCTGATAGGATAATCCAGTGTCAGCGAGTTACTGGCACCGCTTCTGTCGCGGTTAGGTGCAACAACAGTTACCTGCCCCAATTGCGCTAGTGTATCGGCCAGGCAAATAATACCCTGCGCTTGATAACCATCGTCATTGCTAATTAGAATATGCATAAATTCAAAGGTTTGTACTTGGCCCTCCATTACTATACAGAAATCCTTGGATAAATCACACTGTAAACCATGGAAATTAAAATGACGATAAAATATACTGGTCTTAACGATTATGACTAAGAAAAATCCTCCTGAATCTAAAAGTAGCTTGCCTACGGATGAAGATAGCCAATTGTTTCGCGAAACCGTCGGCGATGTTGATCGATTGCACCATCGAAAAACCGATTCAGAAAAGGATAAACCAGCCCCTATTGCAAAAAAAACAAACGAGGATCAGCAACAAGTTCTCAAAGATATGCTTTCCGATGAATATGAACCAGTCGAAGCCAATGCCAGTGACTATTTATTTTTTTCCCGACCTGGGCTGCAAACAAAAGTACTGCGAAAACTAAAAAGAGGACAATTTAGTGTGCTTGCCGAACTGGATATGCATGGCATGACCGTCAATATCGCCCGCGAACAACTGATTAAGTTTCTTACCGATTGCATTAATGACAATCTAAAGTGCGTCCGTATCATCCATGGCAAAGGACGGCGCTCAGAGTCGAAAGGCGCGATATTAAAAGATAAAGTCAATCACTGGTTACCGCAACGCGATGAGGTACTTGCATTTTGCTCGGCGATACCGGCTCACGGCGGAACGGGCGCTGTTTATGTGTTACTTAAAAAAGCAAAGAGAGGACTATGATGAGTTATATGCTCAATAAACCTGGACTTTTGGGAATAGAATTTTGTTCTAATATGAACCGATCTTAAGTGTACACTTAGGGTGCACACTTAGGCTTTTGTTTATTTTCGGGGAAAATTTTAAGTTGTTATATTCGATATCTGACATCTTTAATTTAACGCCATAACAAATCAGATATCATACTTTTCAACTAAGGGCTTACTCATAGACACTAGTAATAACAACCACACAATAATACTTGCCGCCGCGATTCTTTGCCCAATACCAATGGGAATCAACTGCCCACCCAAAGCAACCCCTAATGCTAACAACCCCGCAAGGCTCCAAGACAATATTTTGCATCGCTCTTTGTTAACCTTACTGTTGCATAAATAATACTTAAAAATAGAAAACTGGAACGGCAATAAAGTTTACATGCTCGCGACCCTGTTGGCACATAACCTATCAAGAGAATGACAGATGAGGGTAAACCCACGCAAAAGAGATACGGTAACAAAACGTAAATCACTTTGGCCATTCGAACAACTCAATAGTTTACGCCAACGTATTATCCAACGGGCGGGACGGTTGATTCGCCCAAACGGTAAGATCACTCTATCTATGAATGCAAATAAAACCGTTGAAAATGAATTGTTGCATTATTTAAACGCGTTTGAGCAAGCGGCTTAATGATAATTTACGTATAATTTATGCAACGATAGGGTAACCTTACCAGCCAGCCAAATTCCACATCCATCTTACCCGCAATCATCACCACATCATCACCGTATGAACGATTCGAATAACGCCGATGCATTACCGGCGGCAACGAAGACCACTGCTCGCCAAAGACAGATTGAAAAATTGGGACTTCCTTTATCATGATGTCTTTTTTATTCGATTAATTATTTTGTAGCGCAGGATAAATATCGAGTCTATCTCGTCTCTACCATTGATTGGAAGAATTAGTAGTGTATAACGCCCACACTTGTATTGATATTACCCAAAACATAGTAATTCATAAAACAGATATAATTAATTCATAAAATAGAGTATCTCTAAATGTATCGAGGTAAAGATAGTGGTCAAGCTTTAGTTTACAGTAATTTTGATGAATTTGACAGATATCAAGTCGTTAATTAATTGTAACGGTATAATTCCCCTCTAAAATTAATCGGGAAATGGTTCAGGAGTAAACGATGTACAATAAAAAAATGGCGCTTATGCAGCACGAAGGTAATATCTATTTTGGAATTTGAGACTCGGAAACAAATAACCAGTTACGGTACTTTTTCTATAAATCTCCGGGCAAAAAAAGTAACAGATAGCCTAGGTAATGTTATTGCTTTAACACCGCAGGAATATAAGTTGCTTGAATTCGGGTTGTCGAATCTTGGCAAAGCCATTAGCAAGGAAAATATACTCGATTCAGTGTGGGGGGAAAACGCAGTGGTGGTACATACCACGTTGCGAAACAGGATCGGTAAGTTGCGAAATAAGCTGGACTTGTCGAATGAAAACTCAAGGCTGGAAATTATCACTATCACGGGTCTAGGGTACCGTTTTGATTTAAGATGCTTAACTTAGTTGAATAAAAAATAAAATCGTGAAGGCTGTTGCAACGTATCTGACGCAACATGGCAACAAGTAATAACGGGACTGATCAAGCAGTGACAAAATGATGTTAAAACCGTGTTACCACGGTGACCCTTTCACACCTGGTCTCTATATACTTGCTCGCAATATATTTGGGTGGCTATTAAGTTAGGCAACAAAGGTATAACGGTATTGTTGGTTTAGCAAATTTAAGGGTAGCTAATAGAAAAATGAATCAACAGGATAATCATGTCACCTGACGAACAGGAGCATATAGAGCAGTTTTCACTCATTCAAATATATGAGCATGCGATAGAGTGCTATCCAGACGAGTGTTGTGGGTTAGTGTATGGGAATTTAGTAAGGGAATGTAAAAATATTCAAAACGAATTACATGCAAAAGATAGCGTAAAGTATCCAAGAGATGCCAGTTGCGGGTACACATTTTTATTTGATGATTTGGTGTTTTTAAATAGAAACCTCGTGGGTGATAACCCAGTGAGAATCATATACCATTCTCACCCGGATGTGGGTGCATACTTCAGTGAAGAGGATCATGGTCGTGCCGTGTATAACGACACGTTGATCTATCCAGTAGATTATTTGGTTATTGCTGTGGATAAAGGCAAAGTGTCATGTGCCCGATTATTCAAATTTCATAACAAAGAATTTATCGAAATCAAAAAATTTGCAGGATATGAGGAAATGATTGACAAGGTTTCATAGTGTGATGAAAATTTCATAATCGGCTGTATACAATTACAGGAGAAGAAAAAATGCCGTTTTTAAAGTTACCAACTGTTATACAAAATGCTGTTATGCTAGGCTCCGACACCCTTGAAGTGACGGGTGTGACTGTGCTCGACGCAATTCGGGATGCCTGCCACAAAAATGAGAAGCTCTATTCGCATTTCTTTTATCAGAATGACAGTATCAAGCACCAATTTCTGCTAAGCGTTGACAATAGCCAAGTATCTACAGATGCGTTGATTAGTGACTCGGATACGATTGAGGTGATGATCGCGACCTCGGGTGGGACAGCTCAGACAATACATGATTTGAGCGGCAAGGAAGTGCAGCGCTATTCGCGTCATCTGGTCTTGCCAGAAATCGGTGTTAAGGGGCAGATGGCTTTACGAGATGCGAAGGTACTTATTTGTGGGTACAGGTGGCCTGGGTGCGCCTGTTGCATTATACCTGGCAGCCATGGGGGTGGGTGAAATAGGGCTAGTAGATTTTGACACTATTGAGCCCAGTAATTTACAGCGACAAATAATCCATAGCCTGAAAGATGTGGGAAGGCATAAGGTCGACTCGGCTTATGATAGGTTAATGTCGATAAACGATCTGATTAAGGTCACGACACACAAATTTAGATTGGATGAATCGAATATCATGGATCTCATTTCCCAATATGATGTGATCATTGATGGAACAGATAATTTCTCCTCGCGCTATCTAATAAATGACGCATGTGTACTCATCAATAGACCTTATATTTATGGTTCGATACTTTCATTTAGCGGGCAGGTGAGTGTGCTTAATTACCAAGGTGGACCTTGCTATCGCTGTCTGTTTCCTGAGCCGCCAGCTGACGAACTGGCACCGAATTGTTCCGCTAATGGTGTGCTCGGTGTGGTACCGGGGATTATTGGTACCATTCAGGCTACTGAAGCGGTGAAAGTTTTGTTGGGTATTGGTTTGCCATTAAGCGGACGTTTGCTTGTTTACGATGCGTTGAAAATGGTTTTTAGAAGCATAAGTGTTAACAATCATAAAGCATGTCGGGTGTGTTCGCCTCAGGCGGATATTAACAGTCTACAGGAATACGATGTAGTCTGCGCCGCTATGGGAAATGATGGGGATGATCATCTGTCGCCAGAGGTGAACATTACGCCGAAACAGGTACAGAAGATACTGACAGGCAATAAGAATAACATTGAACTCATTGATCTGCGTGAACCGGTCGAAACTGAAATTTGCGCGATTGACGGTGCACTGAATATTCCCATCGGCAATCTGCTTAATAACCTTGCAGACATGGAAAAAAATAAAACCTATGTTCTGTTTTGCAAGACAGGGGAGCGCACAAATATTGGCGCTAACGCCATGCATGTCAATGGCTTTAAAAATGTACATAGAATGGTGGGCGGAATCGTGCGTTGGTCGAAGGATGTAGACAGCAATGTGCTCGTTTACTAGGTTGATGTCTTAAGTTCTGTAACTGGTTATTGAACGAGTAAGGTCACGATGATGCTATTTAACTCTATATTGGATGCAGTGGGTAATACACCCATAGTTCATTTGACAAAGCTATCCAGTAAGCTGGGTAGTGATATATACATAAAGTTGGAGCAGTTAAATCCTGGTGGAAGCCACAAGGTAAGAATCGCTTTGAATATTATTCTCGAAGCTGAAAAAAAAGGAATTCTGACACGCGGTTCCAATCAGGTTGTGATAGCGCCGACGGGGGGGAAATACCGGCATCGGATTGGCAATGTGTGCCGCCGTGTTGGGCTATAGGCTTATACTTGTTATTCCCGGTAATTATAGTAAGGAAAAGCAAAAGCTGCTTAAGCTTTATAGCGCGGAAATCATTTTGTCCGATTACCGGAAAGGAAACAACTCCCACGGAGATCTCGCCACCGAGATGGCTATCTTGAACCCTGATTATGTGTTATTGGATCAACAAAGCGATCCTGCGAATCCACAGGCTCACAGGCAGTCAACTGCCATAGAAATTCTAAATAGCCTAGGCCACATTCAAATAGACTACTTTGTCGGCGGCATTGGTACCGGTGGACATATAACCGGTATTGGCGAAGTGCTAAAGTCGAAAAATGCTGACTTGCAGGTCATTGGTGTTCAACCAGAAGGATGCGATCTGCTATCAAACAAATTTGTCATTCATGATATTCAAGGTTTAGCCGTGGGCTTGATTCCAGATAACCTCAATGTCGATTTAATTAATCGAATGATATCTGTCGATTATGACAGGGCAAAAAATATGATGATTACCATCATGCGCCATGAAGGTATCAGCATTGGTATTTCCTCCGCTGCCAATATTGTAGCGGCCTCTGATCTAGCGCAAGAAGTGGATAATGGCGTGAATATCCTAACCATCGCGTATGATTCAGCAGAATCGTACCTGGACTTATTTTAGATTTTAATATCGAATCATCGGTTTAAAGGAAAAATTATGAGTATCAATCATCAAGTGAGGGCTACCGAAAATAACCTAGCGAATCTTGACGCTCTCAAAAACCGTATATCGGCAAAAGCCAGATCGGTCATCTGTACAATAGCTAATACTGAAGAGTTAGCGTGTCTAAAAAGTGAGTTTGATGTAGAAAATAACTGGGATAATACGATAGATTTCCTGGCTCAGGATGTATTAGCCTTTGTTGAGAAAGATCCAGCGTCACGCAACGATCCAGAACTGGTTTTAAATACCTATATCTCTTTTGATGCCGTTTTACACTATCGCTTGGCTCGCTATATACTGAGTGCCCAAAGGTTAACGGAGAACATCGCGTTTAAGCTGGCGATGGCATTGTCTAATCGAGCAAAATCCATTACCGGTATTGATATTCACCCATCAGCAAAAATTGGAAAAAATTTCATATTAGATCATGGCTACGGTACCGTCATCGGAGAAACTTGTGAAATAGGTGATAATTGTTACATCCTTGCTGGTGTCGTACTTGGCAGTCTTTGTATCGCTAACAATCCTAGCAGTAAACGTCATCCAACCATTGGCGACAATGTTGAGATCGGTGGATCTGCAAGTGTGTTAGGAAATATTACCGTAGGTGATCATGTGTTTATAGCTCCCCATTGTGTTATTACCAGCGATGTACCATCGGACTCAAAAGTGTCTATTGTCAATCAGCTCCAGGTAAGCAAAACAAACCGGGTAACGGATAAGTCTTCTCGGCGAATTCAAATATATGGCATCGTACCTATGCCCGATAAGTGTGTTATATACGGCATCGGGTTTTTCCAACCTGAGGTCCATATTGTTGATGACAGGTATCGAATTCTGGAACAGTACACGTTGAATCTCAATTACTGGGATGCCAGTACCTTGATTATTGAGTTTACTAATTTTTCCTCTAACGGTGTGTCCAGGCATGGCAAGCTGCACCTTTATATTGTGGACAGCGAAGAGTCGATTATACTTTTGTCGCCTTTTATAAGCAGAGGTTATATGAATCAAAACAATAATCCGTGAAAAAGAGCTTAAATAAAAAGCATACAGAAAATTTGTTTCAGGAGTCAAGATATGACGGTTAATTTGTACGAAAATGATGCTTACCTCAAAGACTGTTCCGCCGAAATAACCAGCATTACGGACCACGGGATTGTTCTCGATCAGAGTGTATTTTACTGCACGGGTGGCGGTCAGCCAGGTGATTCGGGCATATTAAAAATACGTGGTGATAGTGTAAAAATAACTAATACGATAAGGGATAAAGAGAGTGGCGAGGTGATCCATATGCTAGAAAAAAATACGCCAGGCAGTCTTGAAGTGGGTATGCAGGTTCACGTTGAAATCGATTGGGATCGTCGTTACCAGCATATGAAAATGCACAGTTGTCTGCATCTACTCTGTTCCCTGATTGATGCTGCTGTAACAGGCTGTTCAATTAGCAATGAAAAGGGCAGGCTTGATTTCGATTTGCCGGAACAGTCCATCGACAAGGCTGACATTACGGCCAAATTAAACAAGCTCATCAAGGAAAACCATGATGTGGGTGTTTATTGGATAAGCGATGAGGACCTAGACAAGAATCCAGAATTGGTTCGCACCATGTCTGTAAAACCACCTGCTGGCAATGGGCGTGTGAGAATAATAGATATTAAAAATACCGACATTCAGCCCTGTGGTGGAACCCATGTTGCGAAAACCGGTGAAATCGGGTTTGTGAAGGTCGTAAAAGTGCAGAAAAAAAGTAAGCATAACCGCAGGGTGGCTATCGCGTTTGCTTAATTGTATATCCGAATGTATTGAATTTATAGGCAGCTCAGTCAGGACTGCTAACTAAAAATCAGGAAGGGGTCGTATGAACACCATAGATACGCAAAAAACGGTTAAACATAATACCAGTCTTGACCAGGGAAATGGGGGATCAAGTCATATCCAAATGCCAAATGATGGTCTATGGCTATCTAGTAATACTGCGACGTCAAACGGTTATATACAGTATGTATATAAAATCGACGGCTTCCTGAATGCTGCCGCTTTTAAAACCGCTGTTCACGACGTACAAAAAAATATTGCATCTATTATAGTAGAAGGCGAAGAACATGCGGGTCAAGTCGTGGAAATTATAACGGAGCACCCGGTATTTTCCACAGATGATTTATCCCTCGATGCCTTTCGTTCCCATATCGTGAATCGTATCAAAAAATATGGCAACAAACGCACTGAGTCCATAGTGATAGTCGATATATATAGCCAATCAGAAGATATCACGTTAATGTCACTGATGTTCCATAGCGGTTTTTTCGATAAAAACACCATAAATAATTTTATTTCTCAAATATCCAGTGCGTACGAGGCCGTTTGTCAACACTCAGAATATATACCAAAATCCATTAGTATTCTGGTGAAAAATGCTAGCATCGACGTATATAGTGGTCCATTTTGGGTTAACTTGAAGGAAACTGTTTCCCAGGAAATTAATTTTCCAAAGAAAAAAAATCGACCCGAAACCAGAAGCTATTCTTATAGTCGTGTTGAGTTTGAATTGTCTCCATTCGTTACTGACGCTTTAACTAAATTAAGTAATAATATGGACGCTTCACTAGAGGCAATATTATTTTCTATTCAGCAAATACTAATATTTAGATACACTGGCGCTGAAAATTTTATTATAAGCGTGCCTTGCCTCTCGTTCCCGGACCGCAATATAGAGAATGCGGTTATTGGAAATTCAACAGATTATTTACCTGTAATAATTGAAATTAATGGAGATAAAACAATATCTGACGTGGTGGACAATACTAGGCAGAGTATCGCCTCGGTACAGGTACCAGGCAGGTTTTGCCTACAGGATTTTTTTGTCTCGATGGAACTGGGTATTGAAGAAGGTTACGATAGATTTTCAAAAATTGCTTACTCTCTAAATACGAAATATGCGGATGCATTGCGAATAACTGACTGCAATGTGGAAAGAATGGGATTTCCTTTGGTTTTCGCCGGAGCTCCCGAATTATTATTTGAATTCATAAAAACAGGTCACACCATCAAAGGGGTCATTAACTATCAAACAGAACTTTACGAAGACACCGCGATCAGTTTAATGGCGTCTCATTATGCTAACCTGATTGATAGTGTAATGAACTCGATGGATGTAAGTATATCTTCATTAAATATGCTAACCACGGTAGAAACCCACCAGCAGGTAGATACCTGGAATAATACCGTCACCAATTATCCACGTGAAATATGTATTCAGAAGTTGTTTGAAGCTCAGGCAGATCAAACGCCGCATAGTACTGCCGTTAAATCTGAGAACGAAGTGCTCAACTATAGGGATCTGAATCACCGAGCAAACCAATTGGCAGGTTATTTGAGAGAGCAGGGAGTCACTACTGGTACTTTCGTAGCGGTATATTTAAACCGATCCGTCGAGATGGTCGTCAGTATGCTGGCTATTTTAAAAGCCGGTGGTGCATATGTTCCACTAGAGCCTTCTTACCCGTCGGAGCGGATAGCCTATATGCTTGCTGATACCAATGCGCCTTTGATGATAACAGTCACTTCAATGAAAGATCAACTACCCTCTATACAGGCCCGGTTGATTTGTCTCGATGATGTGATTGACGACATTGCGGGTTTCGACACGGGTAACATGGATATCGTTAGTACAAATACTGACTTAGCTTATGTGATATACACTTCTGGTTCTACCGGGTTACCGAAAGGAATTAAGGTGCCGCATCTTGGTGTTACGCGACTGGTTAAAAATACAAATTATGTATCGATTGGTAATGACGATATCGTCATGCAATTTTCACCAGTTACTTTTGATGCATCGGTTTTTGAAATATGGGCGCCGCTACTGAATGGAGCAGTTCTGATGTTGCCACCGCCTGGTAAGCTGGCGCTGGATGAGTTGGCTAGTCTGTTTTTGAAGGAGGAAATATCAACCGTTTTACTCATCGCACCGTTATTTCACGCGATGGTTGAAAAATATTTTGATTCTTTGAAGGGTATAAACAATCTTTTTGCAGTTGGTGATGTATTGTCTGTAGAACATGTAAAAAAAGCAATAGACGGTTTACCAAAAACAACGCGCTTGATTAATGGTTATGGACCTTCAGAAAACACTACTTTTACTACCTGTCATTTGATTACCGAAGCGGATATATTGAGGAATTCGATACCGATAGGCAAGCCAATAGCCAATACGACCACCTATATTTTGGATCCACAATTAAATTTATTGCCGGTAGGCGCAATAGGGGAACTGTATACAGGCGGTGATGGACTGGCTCATGGTTATCTTAATAGAGATGACCTTACCAAGAACACCTTTGTGCCAAATCCGTTTTCGAAAGAACCTAATGCTAGAATGTACAAAACCGGCGACCTAGCGCGTTACCAGTCTGGTGGCACGATTGAATTTCTAGGTCGGATCGATCACCAGATTAAAATTAGGGGTATCAGAATAGAAATTGGTGAAATCGAAACCACTCTGTCCAAGCATGAGGCTTTAGGCGAAGTCATAGTAGTGGCTAGAGAAACAGACGATGGCGACAAGCTTCTGGTCGCTTATGCAGTAACAAATCAGTTATATGATGATGTTGATAATATAGCGGTATTTTCCTACTTGAAAGATAAGCTACCGCCTCATCTATTGCCTGATGCTATAGTGATTTCAACTAAGTTTGTATTAACTCCAAATGGCAAAATTGATCGTAAGGTATTACCTATGCCAGAGGACGGAGATTTTGTAAATAGACAGCGTTTTGTATACGGTGTTAAAGGAAAACTGGCACAATAGCAGTGTTCCTGATTACGCTAAAACAATAAAAAATTTGTTCTTCGTCGATAGAATTATAAGTGCAATAGGGCAAAAAGGACGATGGGATTAAAATCTAATCCCACCGTTGTTTGTTTTCCGGTCTTCTAATTTCGATGGTGTTTCTATTTCTAAAAAACGATACCTTTTCCTTAAATGACCGCTATAAATTATCAAAACTTGCGAGTATAACGCAGATAAAAATCGGTATCGACACGCGCTTGTAAACTATACGTGATTTGATCTATATCTTCGCGTCGTCTGATGCGCGCCTCAATTTTCTGTTTCTTATCGATAGTCCATTTATAGCGTAGTTCTAATAAATTGGTGTTTTCGCGAAAGTCCGGTGACATTAAATAACCTGCTCCTGCGCGACCGACAACTAAACCAACGCTATGCTTAGGCATAAAATTGATGAGATTAAAGGTAACTTGACCGGCAAATCCGTCAGTATCATTACCAGCACCAATTGATTTCGAAGCATCAGTAGGCGTATTTGGTGCGTATCCTAGTTCTAGCCCAATTAAAAATTGAGTTTGTTTTTTACCAATTGGCCAAGCGCTGCCTTCATCCGAAAAATTTAGTGGTTTGCGTCGCACAGCGCTGGCGCCTTCGTCAGAATTATATTGTATAATGGTATGTGTATTCCAACCATTACTGCCTTTATAGAGTATAAGTAAAATAAAAGCCCTATTTCCCAATAGCCCAGGGTTATTGAACAGCCGACCAGCTCTCTTTTTTCTCTTATTCCGGTGAACCTAAGTTGAAGTGGTTTAGTCGAACAAGCTTAGCGGTGGCGGTGCTCGGGTAACGGTGAAAATTCTGCTGAACTGGTTTTTTCTTGTCTGTGCGTAAGTATTTTCTTGATAACCACCGGGTCTTCGATGCAGGCGATGACCTTAACTGGACCGCCACATTTTCCGCATGTCTCAATGTCGATATCAAAAACCCACTTTAAGCGTTGTTCCCACGTTATTGCCATGGATGGCATGTATGCCGGTTTTGCAGGAGCAAAAACCGGTCATGGCCGCCCGAAGGTAGCGGGGATCTGATCTTGTGGTTCATCAGGCAATTTAACCTTTTTTCCACGCCGGCCGGGTGTCACCCATGCACGATGTTTCTGGATTGAATCCTTAAAAGTCTGTTTTTAGCATAAAAATAGTCGGTCTAAAGCGGATATGGTGGTGGTTTTCTATCAATATCTTATGAGTTTCATATGCTTATGTAGGTTCGACCCAAATGCGACCCGACTCTCTATTTATGAATCCGCCTCGATTATAAATGGGGGGTTACACTTTTAACAGGCGTTGTAGTGGTCAAATTTTTTTTAGATTCAAGAACTCTGTTAAACAGTAACCATATTCTTCCTCTAAGCTCAAGTCTGTTAAATCTAAATCACCGGCTTCATCCAGTGACTTTAGTTCATCCATAATCTCTTTTTTTGTTTGTATAGCTCCGTCTTCAAGATCGAATTCTTCGATAACTGATTCAGGTATATCAGTAAATGTGTTACCTCTAAGAGAAAATAAAGAAAGCTCCTCCATTTCTGTAAGCCAGTCGGGTATATGGTCTATACGGTTAAATTCAATATTAAATTCTTCAAGACTTTCTAGCTGCTGTATCCATGTCGGTATTTCAGTCAGGTAGTTATTTTCAATATGAAAATCTTTGAGGTTTGTTAAGTTAGCGAGGGTGGATGGCAATGTTGTTAATTGATTATTAAAAATAACAAGCCACTCAAGATTAACGAGATTCCCCATGGATTTTGGTAATTCAGAAATATTATTGAGTCCAATATAGAGCGTATCCAGTGAAGTTAAATTGCCAATCCATTCAGGGAGTGTGCTAATTTTATTCTGCATGACGGATAGTTCTTGAAGCGAATCAAGGTGCCCAATAAATTCTGGCAGTTCTTTGAATCGATTGGCAGTGAACTCTAGTTTTGTTAGTTTTTTTAGTGTGGATAGACTACTCGGAATAGAGTTAAGCTCATTACCCCCTAATGTTAGAGATTCCAGTTTAGTTAACTGGCTAATAGTCTTAGGTAATTGAGTGAGATTATTGCCTACTAAGCATAGGTCTTTGAGCTGAGTAAGTGCACCAATCCAATCCGGTAAAGTGGTGATTGCATTGTCAGTGAAATATAGACTTTTTAATTGGGTATAGTGTCTAATCCACCTTGGAAAGGCATCCATTTTACATTCACTAATTCGGAGTTTCTCTATTTGCGTCAGTGATTTGACAGATTCAGGTATGCGGTCGACTTCAATTCCCAAAAATTCTAGTCCGATCAGGTTACTCAGTTCTCCGCGTTCGATTGATTCACCCAAGGCTCCGAGTTCGCTTGCTCTGCCTATAGTAATTTTATCAGGTGAATCATCTTCTGCTTCCGTGGGGGTAGACGTTTTTGCAGTATCAATTTCTTCTTTTGTATCAGGTTGTTGTATTTTGATTCTGTGGTTTTCAATCTCGCCCGACTGCGCAGATTTTTGCAGGGCGTAAAGAATAGATGCCTCTTCTTTATTTGCGATTTTTTGTAACAAGATATCGTCGTCGAGAATATATTTTTCGTCGTCGTCATCCTCGTCGTCGTAATCTTCATTGATTTCTATGCTATCTGTTAGAAGATTGTGATCTTGCCAAAAAAGGAGTAGTTCCTTGGTATAGAGTACAAATTTGCCATTTATAGCATAATCTTCGCGTCCTAGTGAGATCTCAATATCATCAGTATTTTTGACGTGAGTATAGTGATTAAAGTTAAGCATCGCCTGTGTCTTGAGGCGCAATATGTCCAGAATACCATCGTTGTAATGACCAACGGTAAAATTCTTAATGTATGCTGTATTGAGTAATACGCTCGAGCCACCAGCAATGAGATTGTTGGCTGTTGTATGACCTGCAACGCAAAGTGTTATGCCAATGTCTGAGTGATAATTTTGAATATCTCCGTTAACAGTCAAATTGTCTTCGATAATTAAGGCAGCGTAACCAGCTCCTAAATCGTCAAGATTCAGGTCGCCATCGATAGCAAGGTTTTTATAAATTCTGACTGGATAGTCATCGTAAAACTTGCTGATCCATCTGCCTGTGTATCCTGTGTAAACACTGATATCGACATCTTTAACTATTTCAGTACGATATTCACTTGTGTCGAGCATGTTTCTGTCCTTGGTTTGGTATGGAATTAATGTATATAGGATTAACGCTACTGTTCTTTAGTTTGGTTCAAATTGCATGGCTGAGTAATCTAATTGCACTGTTTGTATACTAATGTCGTAGCCACCGGGCAAGCATCAGTTTATCCAAGTTAATCACAATCCACTAGTGATTTTGTCTAAATATCGATTACCGGGGAGAGTGGCAGTCTACTTGACTGCGCTTGTGGATGTGCTGAATATTCGTTATTATTTATGCAAGCTTCAGTAGAATGGCAGATGAACATAGTCGGACGATCTTATTCATTTGGACTATTCAAGAAGCATGTGATTTTCATTTTATGCTTCTAATTTTTTGTAGTTGTCATCTAATGTAAATGCCTTTAGAGCTACCCCTAATAGGCAGCTGGTCAGGTGTTTACAAGACATTAGCTGGGACACTCACTTTTCTATTATATAACTATTTAATAACATCAGCTAACAAAATGAGATGTTGATTTGATCGCAAGGCCGAAGTCTCATTAATTTAAGTTCGCATTTCAATCGGCGACGCTAAAATTTATGTGAACTAAAAAAGTGGCTGTCTCAGGTATTGGCCGTTCGTTTTACATAAGAACAGGTGCTTTAGCAGATATTTTAGCACTCCATATTTTTTTGGATATCGGTTGCGCTAGTTTAGTAAGAATGCTCTCGATTATATTAGTTCCACAGCAAGATAGTTTTGTGAAAGCTTTTGGCAAATTTTCCATTACGATAAATGCTAACTGGGAGGGTTCATAAAACTGTCTTTCCACGATATTACATTCAATTAAACCAGCCATATGAAGTCTTTTAAGGTAGTCCTTTTCTGAAATCGCGCCACTCATGCAGGCCGCATTGAGTATGCCACTCTTCTTCACCCACCAAGGAATGGATTCAGCAACAATATCTGAAATTGATATTTCCCCTCCTGGTTTCAGTACACGAAAAATTTCAGTGAATACTTTGTCTTTTTCTGGTGATAAGTTAATGACGCAATTTGAAATAACCCAATCAATTGAGTTCGACTCAATTGCCAAGTCTTCAATCTTACCTTTTTTTAAAGTTATATTGTTATATCCTGAGTCTTCAATTTTTTTCTGAGCTTTTATTAACATCTCATTGGTCATATCCACGCCAATAACCTTCCCTGTATCTCCTACTTTTTGTGCCGCTAATAAAAGATCGAGGCCAGCGCCGCAACCTAAATCGAGTACCGTTTGCCCCTGTCGTACACTACTGAAAGCGATTGGATTGCCGCAGCCAAACGAGCTCTCTGTGATATTCAGAGGTAACTGACTTAGCTCTTTTTTACTATAGTCAGCGAACCTTGCTTGACCAGTTGATTTGACTAGTGACTGTGTTTTCTTTTCTAGAGCTTTTGCATATTCCGAGGAAATTTTATTACTTTGATTTTTCATGATAACTGACTACCCATTTATTTAGAAAAATCAAATATAAACCCTTCCCCTAAGGGGAGAGTCAAGGCTAATTTTTTGTCTTGGGGAATAGACAATCTTCATTGTTCTTAACACATTGTATTATTTCTTGATTATAACTGCGCAATTGGCTCTTATTTTTTTGTAGCTTTAAAATATCCTTGGCAATTTTTATTTCTTTAATCTCAATTGCTTTCCTTATTTTTTCCCAACTAATTGCTCCCTCTTTTGGGTAAATGATCTCTTTTAATTCGGATAGTTTGAAATCCAATTTTTGAGCCATTTTAATAAATTTAATAAGAAGAATATCTTCCTCTGTAAAAACACGATAAGAATTAACTCTTGCAATATTTGGCAACAAACCCAACTTCTCGTAAAATCTGATGGTTTTAATTGTCGCTCCACTCGCTTTTGATGCTTCGCCTATGTACATCTTGTGGATTTCTCTACGCACACTATCATTTGATTCCTTCGAATATCAACTACGGATAAATTTACCCAAGAATATCCTACCTTTTTTAGATTGTACCAAAATAGACGGCCCCTGAATTCATAACAACTATATCCCCCGACTATACCGCTCTTTGAGCCTAGATATTTCTGCTGCATATCACCACTAAGCTGCTCAGAGTTTTGCCACGGAAGATGTTCCAACGTCGAAGTGACGACATATTTTTTTGAACTGTTTAGTTTTTCAGCGGTAGGGTTATCATCAGACGAATTTGCAAAACTAGATGCGGAGCTCGCATAAGTGGATCTTCCTAGTAATAAATCATATGGCTCAGACATTGCCTCACGCCCTACTTGCTCCATTACTTCATCCCAACACGCGCCCACCCTCCTCCTTACGTAAAGCCGCCAGAACAATCTTCGTCGGGCGTACTTGGTGCTTGCATTACACCATCAAGAGTCTGGAAGATTAGAATTGAAAGTTTTCTCATGATTTCTCCATTAACGTTAAGTCCATGTTAGATGACCGGTCCGCCACATAACATTCAAATTGAGTAGCAACTCACTGTGTGGCAGTGGGTAAACAAGCCCAATGCCACGGCTCATAGGCTATCTTACTTTTTAGATTTCTTGGATATGATAGCTTGAATCCATATTGTTCGCCATTGTGTTGCAACCACGTAAATGCTTTAGTTTGATCAAAGTTTTCCGAAAGCGCTTCAACACCTGTTGTTGTCAGGTCCAACGCACAGCCTGTATGATGCTCACTATAACCTGGGGCTGCACTCACCCTTAAAATTTCTTCTAATTTTAGACCTTTATCGAGTTTTCTACGAACAATACTCGCTTGATATTCTGGACTACGAAAGGCAGAAACGATACGCAAATCAATTTTATCTTGTCTAGCACTCTCTCTCATTTCGACCCATTGACTTACTACTCTAGAGAACATAAATTGAGGTCTATTGTAAATATCGAAACCTATTTTTACTAAATCCTGTTCTTCAATATGAAGTGGTAAAGCATAGTCCTTCGCATATGACTCTGGTATGTTGAGCCTACGATGTAATTTTTCAATACTACATTTATAGTCTGCTAAATCCACTATACAATCTCTTTGTTTATTCACCAATAACAAGCACTAGTGAAACCTCTTTCTGAAAACTCTACTCAATCATCTTGTTTTTAAATTCATAGGCACTCTACAAGTTCTCATGAATTTTATAACCAAATCAAACAAAGCGCCTATGATGGACAAGCTCTACTTTTCCTTTGTCAACGACTTGTCCGACTTGTTCGAATTTAAGTTTCTTTGCCATTTTTAGTGATGGTTTATTGCTCTCTTCAACAGATAAAACAACAGACACTGGTTTGGGCATAGATTCAATAAACCCTGATAAAGCCTCACTCGCAAAGCCCATTCTTCGGTAAGGTTTATATATTGTATAGCCAATTTCAAGTCCATCTCTACAGTATGAATTAAGATGTACCATCCCAGGTTTTCCATGGGCATTAAAGTGACCAATCATTTGATTGTCTGAACGACGCACAATAGCCCGAAGCAACCAAGAGGATAGGTGAGGTTGATGTTTAATTTGAGAAATTCTAGTTGATATAAGTGATTTTTCTTCAAACCAGTAAGGTGAAAGTCCAAAGTCGACCAGCGCTACTGTATTGCTTTTGTTTACAAGAGAAGTTTCTAGGAATTCAAGATCAAGCTGTATTAGGCAAAGTCGTTTAGTTTCGATAACTCTATTTAAACTTCCTGCCACAGAAACCCTCCATACTCAATCAAAGCATAATTATATCTTCAACTATGATATAGCATATATCTACATCACTTGAAACATGAATATCAACTCCTAGGTGTTCGGGATTATATTTTTTTGAATACTGTTTAAACAATCGGAAAACACTACCCTCTATTCCATCGTTAATGTCAATAATCAAATATTCACACACCTTTTTAAAATCAAAATCACTCAATCAAAATTCTCTTATGGATTCGTTCCTATGAGTTTTAAGGAATATACTTTTCATCAACACCAAAGTCTCCTTCATCATGCCACATAAGAGCGACAGCCAATCCTTTCTCCTTATTGGCAAATTGAGTCCACCCTATGCGACTGCTACGATAATCACCCACGCAGTTAGTAGTCAGACATATGATTCATAATATTTTGTTTTTAGCAATAATTACTGAACGCCCATTGAGCCTTCTTCATAACCATGCAAGCCCTGTACGACCAACCCCCGCAAGTCTCTCGCAGGAAAATTGTCTACTTATTCATGCTAATTATATTTTTATCCCGTGTGAACAATGATTATCTGCACTTCACCCTTTGCTTTAAATTTTAGTGAATTATTACGAATCAAATCACCCTCTTCAATTAGTTTATTATTCAAAAAACCTTCTCCGCGTGTGATATATGCAATAAACGGTTCTTGCACTTCTATCACTTGTTCGTTACTAAGCAACCCAACATCAATTTTTGTTTTAGCCGGAAAATCTGCATCACTATTGTGTTCACCGCCATAGATACGAGTAAGTTTACCTGTGGCAGGCTTATACAACTCGTATTCTGCTGCCTGACCAGCGACTTCGGGTAATATCCACAGTTGGATCATGCGGTTCCAGCTTGCGTCCGGGTTGACTTCATTATGCGAGAATCCTTCGCCGCCAGCACGTTGTACCTGCACATCATTACGCGACAAATCTGTTCCGTGGGCCAAAGAGCCTTGATGTGCAATCCGCCCGTCGACCATTACGGAGATAATATCTAACTCTTGATGACTGTGCATGCGTGTTTCACCATGAGGCATATAGCGAGCATCGGCAAGGAAGACAAAATTACCCAGTCCCGCCCAACTACCATCATTGTTTTCCTGTACACCAAAGACTCTTGGATCTTTTACCAGGCGATGCTCTTTTAAACCAGCAAATCCGCCTTCCTTCAAATTGTTTCGTTTTATGATTTCCAATATGTTCTCCAGCTCTTCTGTTTTAGATGATCTAATTTATTGCTGTTGTTGTGCTTTCAAACAGGCTATTTACAGCGGTGAGTAGTTGTGTATTGATTTCATCATTAGTAATGCGACCCTCTTCGCTATCAAAATTATCAAAGAAGCTGGGCACTGAAAGATTGGCTGTTACGTTGCCATCAAAAAAAGGAGCTGATGCAATGGCTGTTGCCAGAACACTAGAGGCTCCACCGGGACCGGGCGAAGTAGCAAGCAGAACCATGGGGTTGTTCTGAAATACCTTCGAGTTTATCCGTGATGCCCAGTCAAAAATATTTTTATAGGCCACTGTATATGAGCCGTTGTGTTCGGCAAAGGAGATAATGAGCGCATCGCTGTTACCGATCTTATCCAAAAATGTCTTTGCTAGATCGGGCTGGCCGAGTTCAGCTTCTCTGTCTTCAGAGAACATGGGTAACTCGTAATCGTTGAGGTCAAGTAGCTCTATTTCTGCTCCATTATGCTGATTGGCAAGCTGGTTGGCTGCGTAGCTGACCAGTTGATGGTTGATCGAATTTCTACTGCTTGTTGCTGCGAATGCGAGTATTTTCATGTATCTGTCTCCGAATAATTGTCTTGGTTTCGCGCCAAAGCTTGACTAAAGCAAGAACATATAAATAGTGTATATTGTTAACATATAATTATAAATACGGTATATTGAAAAACACTATTTCCAGTTAGTGTGTAAAAAGGCTAAAAATGACTCAGAAAATTGTAAATATTGATCTATTGGATGGTATAGCGGTATTTGTCGGGATCATTAATGCCGGTTCATTTACGGCGGCGGCACGAGCGCTGGGGCATTCCACCTCCTACGTGAGTAAGGAAATCACACGCTTGGAAAAACGTTTAGGGAGTCGTTTACTTAATCGTACCACGCGTACTATTAGCCTGACCGATGTGGGCCGCGCCTATTACGAACGCTGTAGCCAAATAGTAATTGATGCGGAAAATGCAGAGCGTTCAGTCAACCAGTTGCAAGAAATGCCGAGTGGTTTGCTACGTATTAATGCACCAAGAAGTTTTAGCACTAAATATTTACTCAATGTTTTATCGCAGTTTATGCACCACTATCCTGAAATTAAACTGGAAGTGGAATTAAATGACCGTCTTATCGATGTCGTGGCAGAAGGTTATGATGTGGTGATTCGGGTCGGTGAAATTAAAGATAGCAATCTAGTGGCACGAAAATTTACATCGTCCAGGGCTGTAGTCGTGGCATCACCCGATTATATAAAACGCAAGGGTTGCCCGAAACAGGCTGAAGATTTAACGCTGCACGATTGTATCGCTTATTCTCTATTGCCGATGCCGACGCATTGGGATTTTTATAAAGACGGTGTGCGCTCTAGTGTCACAGTTGATCCACGTGCGATCTGTAATAATGCTGCGACTGAAGTTGCGATGGTAGTACAGGGTATTGGCATAACACGGTTACCGCTATTTACTTGCGAACAGGAAGTTGCAAGTGGCGAACTGCAAATTATTTTAGAGGATTACGATCAGTTAACATTGAATGTGTACGCAGTGTATCCACATCGGCAATATCTCACCGCAAAAGTACGTGCCTTTGTAGATTTTGTGGTAGATGCATTTGTATAGTTCAAATTTTTCTGAGAACATCAAAAATAACATATGAATTTCTTGGTGCTTATCCTGATCAAAAAAATTTGATTCATGGACCAGTACTACTGGATCGGGCGAGGTCAGAATACAAGTATAGTAAAGAAAGAATCTGGCCTATGGTATCATCACTGATACTTGATATGAAAAAATCCATAACCAGACGTTGTGGGAATTTACACAGTGCTCTTTACTCCAGACATATACTGTGAAGTCTGAAATATGAATGCGTTTACCTTTTAAGAGAAAGGTATTGTGTTTAGACCATCTACAAATTAAGGAGAGTGCGTGAAAAAATATAGCGGAACATGTCACTGTAAAGCGATATCATTTTTTTTTGAAAGCGAGAAGATAAATAGTGGAGTGCGGTGCAATTGTTCCATTTGCCGACGAAAAGGTGCGCTTATGTCAAATTTTACAATTGCACCCGATAAATTTACAATAAGATCTCTTGATTGCTCGCTGGGCCAATATCAGTTTGATACAAAAATTGCAAAGCACTATTTTTGTAAAATTTGTGGAATATACCCATTCCATCAATCATCTGTAAAGCCAGGTTACTATCGGGTTAATTTGGGCTGCATTGATGAATTAGAAGTCGATGGAATGCCAGCTGAATTATTTGATGGTAAAAATAGCTTGTAAGGGCCTAACAAAAACTTACACATGATTATTGGGAAGCCTTTAATATAGAGCATAATATATGATCTTACCATTGATCATTAGTGCATATATACTTTTTGGCAAAACATACCCTCCCAAGCTCGATTACAATTTTTTAGATTGATGATTGTCTGACATATGATTGGCCATCACTCGATTGAAGGCGGCGGAAGGTTTGAAACTAACGTGAACACACCTCAGCAGAAATTTACCCGGCGTCAGTGATGAGAAAATCAAATACTAGACGCCCAATTAATGTTCATATTCCCCGATCAGATCCTGCAATCCACCGGAAAGATATTAGCTGGGACACTCGCTTTTCTATTCAAAATATCGTGTACTTGCACAAAAAACCGTTTTATTTTTGAATTAAAAATTTTCATCTGTATTCTTTCATGCAGGAATAAAATTACTGTTTTTTTAATTTATTTTTTGCCTTAGTACTTCTCTTTTTAATTGCATTGTTTTTTCTTATTATTAATTCTTTTTCATATACAACCGATCGCATTCTAAAAACCACCTGTTCTTCTGCTGTTTCGTCGCCAGAAGGCCGCAATAAAAACAATAAGGTATTGTTGTTACTCCAGCTGTAAAAATAATTTGAGTAGTTGGGGTCAGATCGGGAAGTTATAAATTCACCATACTTTTTAACGAACAATTCTTTTAATCCAGTTCTATATTTATGGGTAACCGGCTTGCCATCGACTACCGTAAATGCGAGCACTCGAATAAGCTGATTTTTATAATAAACATAATTTACTTTCACTTTTTTCCCAAGCATCAGAATTATCTTTACACAAAGATAGCCGTCATGTCCATATTCGACTGTACCTGATTGTATTTTTTTACAATCTTTACTTGATGCTAACATAGGATCACCTATTTTATCTCCACGAAACTCAAGTGTATTTTGCTTAGCGGTTGAGTAAGAACAGATACTGAATAATAACAATCCAACTAGCGAATTCAAATTGTACAACTTCATAATGACTCCTATAAATTTCTTGTGCCCCAATCTGCGAGATATTAGCTGGGACACTCACTTTTCTATTATATAACTATTTAATAACATCAGCTAACAAAATGAGATGTTGATTTGATCGCAAGGCCGAAGTCATTTAAGTTCACATTTCAATCGGTGGCGCTAAAATTTATGTGAACTAAAAAAATGGCTGTCCCAGGAATCGATGATCGCACGTTGGGCTGTGCAGTTACTGGATACGGTCAAACTGTAAGATGTGCTTGAGTAGTACAACTAAAATAATTTCGAAACCACCTTCATTGGAATAAACATCCTGATTTTTCCATTGTCTTTATACATTGGCTTAAACCCGTATTTTAAATAGAACGATTCGGCTTTGTCATTTAAACAATCGACTATAATCGCAAATGCACTCATATGGAAATTAATACCCCATAGGTATTCCAGCGCCTTTGTTAATGTAACTTTTCCAAGTCCCTTATTTTGGTATTCTCGATATACGGCAATTTGAGCCAGAAGAAACACTGGTACAGGGTAGCGAGGTAATTTTTTTGACCAGGCTTCGGGAAGATGCTCCCTCTCTATGGAACTTGGTGCTATAGTATAGAACGCGTAGATTGGGTATTTGCCGTTAGGAAGTGAGTCAGAACCTGGGAGTAGCATTGTCCTGCTTATTCCAATTTCCCTATGTTTTGCCGCTCTAGTCTGAATAAAATTGTTTAGTTCCGATTCCCCACAGTCAAATGTAGAGCGATCATGGCGTTTTTTATCTAACTCAACAAACTCTTTAGACCAAGTCACTTAATCCCTTGTTTTTTGGTATAAGCAACAGCATCAATTAAAGCTGCATTAGGTTTTTGTGCCTTTTTGCATGCATCAATAAAACGATCGAAAATATCATCTGCTACCATGATACTTTTATGTTTTGCAATCACTCGGGTAGCATCCTCATCCATTAGTTTCACTAGATACTCTGTCAGGCTTTTCATCCCCAGCAATTCGGATGCTTTTTCTGCCTTTTTTTTAATTTCCTCATCCAATCGCATATCGATTCGAGCAGCTGCCATTTTATTCTCCACATATTTATGTACGGAATATTTCCGTACCTACCCATACTATAGGCTTATTTTGGCTCAAGATCAATATGTACGGATATACAACGTACAATACCGATACACGGGAATAAAAGTAATGTTTATTGCAAAGGGGGACACTAGTGAAGCTGGGGAACCTAATGCGAAGGGACCCAATGGTGGAATGGAGAAGCCATATTATGGAATTTTATAGAGGGCAATCTGGTTGACTTGTTTCTCAATCAAAACACAAGCGAGCCCATAGAAAAAAGGCTCTATAAGAAGAATAAAAGCCCTGCCCCCAAAAGTTCAGGGGGCATTGAACAGCCTGTATGATATGGAATCATTGCGATGTTTTGCGCAGGTGAGTCTGGATGAGATTCCAGATGAGACAAAAAAGTAGAGGACACTGTTAAAGTGGAACTTATAATTGTCTGAAAATCCGTTGAAAAAGAGTGGGGCTTGAAGAAATGTAATTTTTGCAAGATAAAACTCAATTAACATTGATAATTGAAACTTAAACATTCATAATACAATTATGATACCGCGACACCTCCAAGAAAAACTAGTCAATGCGCTTAATTCCATACCAGTTGTAGCTTTATTAGGCTCACGACAAGTTGGTAAAACTACATTAGCGTTGGAAATCTCCAAAACCAATATTAGCAAACCTATCTCATACCTTGATCTGGAGCTGGATTCTGACCTTGCTAAACTTGATGATTCAGAAAGCTATCTACGCCGCTTTGAAAATCAACTACTTATTATTGACGAGGTACAGCTTAAACCCGATCTATTCCGAGTTTTAAGAGGATTAGTCGACATACGCAAACGTGCAGGAGAAAAAACGACACAGTTTCTTCTTTTAGGATCGGCCTCACGTGATCTTTTGCAGCAATCTACTGAAACACTTGCCGGTCGAATTCGTTTTCTGGAATTAAGTCCATTTTCAATTTTAGAAATACAAGCAACAGATCCTTTAGGGTTTAATCCGGAAAAATTATGGTTCCGAGGAGGATTTCCAGATAGCTATCTTGCGCAAAATGATAATGAAAGTTGGGATTGGCGTAGCGCTTTTATCTCCACTTATGTAGAGCGCGATATTCCTCAAATGGGACTGAAAATACCGGCGACAAGAATGCGCCGATTTTGGATGATGTTAGCCCATCTTCATGGGCAGCAAGTCAATTTATCTACGCTTGGTAAAAGCCTAGAAGTCAGTCATACCACTATTCGAAATTATTTAGATGTTTTAACGGATCTATATATGATTAGACAGATTCAACCTTGGGCAGGAAACACAAAAAAACGTCTGGTAAAATCACCGAAAGTTTACTTACGAGATAGTGGCCTATTGCATCGTCTTCTTAATATATCGGATCATGAAACACTACTTGGGAACCCTTGCGTGGGCGCTAGTTGGGAGGGATTTGTAATCGAAAGCATCATCACTATAATTTCTGATAAATGGCGATACAGTTATTACCGAACAACAGCACAAGCTGAGATAGACTTAGTGTTGGAAGGGCCAAAGCAGGAAGTCTGGGCCATTGAGGTTAAACGTTCGGTTGCACCGAAGCTGAGTAGAGGGTTCCATTTAGCTTGCACAGATATTAGAGCAACTAAAAAATTTGCCGTTTATTCAGGAACAGAGCGCTATCCTCTTACAGAAGATACCGAAGCGATCGGTATCATAGATTTACTAAGTAATTTAGTTAAAGCGCCGTAAACCTTATTCAACCATTTAAATAAAATTCGTGTTGCCGCAAGAAATACTATTTATATTAACGATGTAGATTACAAAACTATCTTAACTATCTTAATCTAAAATATTTTTTGGTTTATTTTGTAATGATTCTGTAATATAACTTTGATTGAATAGAGGGAACGTTAAGACAAACACCTAATATGAAACAAACGAACATTTTACTGATAGAAGATGAAGAGGCTATTCGCGATATGGTGTCAGTAACACTCGCTGATTATGGCTATTCTGTCGTGGGTGTGGCGGATGCAACAAAAGCATGGGAATTCATTTATAATTCTACCCCCGACTTGATTTTACTGGATTGGATGTTACCGGATATCAGCGGACTGGATTTAGCCTATCAGCTTAGAAAAAATGATAACACCAACGAAACTCCGATCATAATGTTAACGGCAAAGGTGGAGGAATCAGACAAAATTCGGGGTCTGGAAGCGGGCGCGGATGATTATGTTACCAAGCCTTTTTCACCTCGGGAACTCGCCGCAAGAATTAAAGCCGTTTTAAGGAGAAGTTCCCGTTTAACACATGAGAACCTTAGCGCCAAGGGCTTGATCTTGAATCCCGGTACCTATCGAGTCACCGCTGACGGATCGCAATTGGAACTGGGACCAACCGAATTTAGATTATTACGATTTTTTATGAGTCATACCGAACGTGTCTATTCCAGGGATCAACTGATTAGCCGGGTGTGGGGGAATTCCACCTATATCGATGAACGTACAGTGGATGTGCATATCAGACGTTTGCGACAATCACTCAGTCCGTATGGCTATGACCAGATGGTGCAAACGGTTAGAGGAGCCGGTTATCGTTTTTCGACCAATTCATGACTTTGATTAAACCACTTTCAGCAGAATTGATCCGAATTGCCGGTGGGATATTTGCCTGCTTTTTATTATCGCTATGGTTTGGAAATTTCTGGTTGTGGATCGTTTTAGCTATAATCGCCTATCTGGCCTGGCATCTTTTTAATTTAATGAAGCTGATTTATTGGCTGCAAGATACCAAGCAAGTCCCCCCTCAATCCAAAGGCTTGTGGTTAACTATTTTTGATCATTTATATTTTTATCAGAAATCGAATAACTCAAAAATAAAAAGACTCCAAAGAGGGCTAAAGTTATTTGAAGAAACGGCTACCGCCTTACCTGACGCAACGGTGATTTTGACTAAAGACAGTGTGATTGAATGGTGTAATGGATCAGCTGAAAGGCTATTGGGCCTAAACAAATCTCGTGATTACGGGCAAAGAATTGATAACCTTGTAAGAAATCCATTATTTGTTAAGTATCTCAATCAGGATAACAACGAAGATGTTATTGAAATCCCCTCCCCCATAGAAGAATCAATCATGCTAAGAGTAAGAGCCGTCAGTTATGGTAAAAATAGACGATTACTGCTCGCGCGAAATATATCGCGTTTATACCATTTATATCAAATAAAAAGTGACTTTATTGCCAACGTATCCCATGAACTACGAACGCCACTAACCGTTATTTGTGGCTATGTTGAATCGCTCTATGAAAAAACCAAAGCAAGTGATAAGCAATTCAATCCGCTGAAACAGATCAAGACACAGTCAGAGCGTATGTTACATATAATCGATGACCTACTGTTTTTATCCGGATTGGAAACGGCAACAACTTCAGGACAAAAAGAGATAGTTAATGTAGCCTCCTTGGTAAAAAATCTGGCTGAAAATACAAAATTATTGAGTGGCCAACAGCAACATAATATAGAAATTACCATTGATGACAGTCTCTATATAAGAGGCAGTTATAATGAGTTGGAGAGTGCTTTTTCTAATTTGATTGTTAATGCAATAAAATATACCCGAGCCAAAGGCCAGATCTGGATTTCATGGAAAAAAACTGATCAGGGCGCACAATTGGAAATCAAAGATAGTGGAATAGGTGTCTCAGCACAGCAAATACCGCGCTTGACAGAAAGATTCTATCGTGTGGATGTCGGCCGTTCAAGAGAGCAAGGTGGTACCGGGTTGGGACTCGCGATCGTAAAACATGTTATGGTTCGCCACAATGCCAGGTTGGAAATTAGTAGCCAGCCAAACAAGGGTAGCTCTTTTAAATGTATTTTCCCACTATCGTTAATCGTCGATCACAAATTGTGACATTTAATTAATATGCTTGTCATATTTATCAGACATATTCAACTTTTGAAAAACAATCAGGAGTTAACAAATATGAGATTATTTCAAGGAGTAAGGCTAGCCTTGGTTCTGTCCGTTTTAAGCGTGCAGGCGCTCGCCGGTACTAATGTAGATTCAGCGATTAAAAAATATAAAAAGTCCAGCGGTGTTTCCGGAAAGCTAACCAGTATTGGTTCTGATACACTGGCAAATTTAATGACGCGTTGGACAGAAAAATTTCGTCGTATATACCCCAATATTAATATCCAGGTACAGGCAGCGGGTTCTTCGACAGCCCCCCCAGGATTGATACAGGGTACCGCGAATCTTGGTCCTATGAGCCGACGAATGAAAAACAAGGAATGGCAAGCGTTTGAAAAAAAATACGGATACAAACCACTGCGTATTCGCGTCGCGATTGATGCGCTGGCGATATATGTCAACAAGGATAATCCGATTAAAGGCTTGTCGATTGCACAGGTGGATGCAATATTTTCTTCAACAAGAAAGTGTGGGCAGGCTAGCGATATTAAAAAGTGGGGGCAGTTGGCATTAACAGGTTCCTGGAAAAATCGCTCCATTCAACTGTATGGAAGAAACTCGGTGTCCGGTACTTACGGATATTTTAAGAAAAAAGCGCTGTGTAAAGGCGACTTTAAATCAAGTGTTGGGGAGCAACCGGGTTCCTCTTCTGTCGTCCAGTCTATTACCAAAAGCATTAGCGGTATCGGTTATTCTGGAATTGGTTATAAGACCTCGGGTGTCCGCGCAGTACCCTTGGCAAAAAAACCAGGTGCAGCCTTGGTACCGGCAACGACTGAAAACGCGATAAAGGGGAAATATCCATTATCAAGGTTTTTGTATATTTATATTAATAAACACCCTAAAAAACCCCTACCGCCTTCCGTTAAAGAGTTTCTAAAACTGGTATTGAGTCAGGAAGGACAGCAAGTAGTCATCAAAGATGGTTATATTCCGTTACCTAAGGCGGTTGTGGAGAAGGAACTGAAAAAACTGGAATAATCTATCTATACAATTATTGCAGACTAGTCTATTTATGAACCATTTTTGTCATCAAATTGTCACAGTGGATCTATAGCATAAAGCTTATGTCAAAATCACAATTTAAGCTTCGATCAAAACGATTGTCCCGACGTTCTATCAAGGATCTGATGGCAAAATGGATAGTAAAGGGAGGCGGCTTGAGTGCAATTGTCGCTATTTTTCTGATATTTGTGTATTTATCAGTGGAAGTGGCCCCAATATTTTTTAAGGCCAAGCAAACTCCAATCGCGTTGGCTTACCCTATTCCAGGCGATAGCAGTAAAACGCTGAGTATTTCGCTCGAAGAGCGTCTGGCCTTAGCAAGCAGAATAACCCAGTCAGGTAACGTCTATTATTTCAAGCCTAAAACCGGCGCAGTAACACAAAGATTAAAGCTAACCTTACCTGATAAAGTAAACATTAGCGCCTATTATAAGCCGGAAGCCACTTCTAACGGCAATGAAGATGAGGGGGGAAAATTTAACCTGGAGACACTTGTTCTTGGTTTGTCCAATGGTCAAATATTATTAGCGCAGACTTCGTATAAAGTAACCTTTGCCAAGAATGGTAAACGCATCATTACGCCAACACTAAATTATCCTGCTGGAAACAAATTAATATCGACCGGTGGACAATCTCCAATTAAACAGATAGCCGGCGCGCTAAACTCCGAGGGTATCACCTTGGTTAGTAGCGGCGGTGCTGGAAAGCTGCACATAACACGTCTGGAAAAAAGCGGTTCACTGATGGAAGACGAATCAAAAATGACCATTTCTACCAGTGAGATCACCCGCCCAAAAAATGAGAAAATACAAGACATTGTTTTAAGTAAAGACCAGAAGTCACTATATGTTCTCATTGCCAATAATAGTTTGCTTTATTACGATATATCTGACCTGAAGAAACCGCTATTATTGCAAACATTGCCCATCGGATCTGAGAATGAAAATGTCAGTCAAATAAAGCTGTTGGTCGGTGGAATATCCTTGATAGTGGGAACCTCAAGTGGAAAATTATCCCAATGGTCTCCAGTACGTGATGGGCAAAACCGTAAGCGTCTGCAAAAACTCAGAGAATTCAAAACACTGACCTCATCTATTATAGATATCGTCCCGGAATATAGACGTAAGGGCTTTCTGGTAATTGATCGCTCGGGGTCGCTGGCAATCTATTATTCAACTTCAAATAGATTGTTACTGCTCAATAAGCTTAAGCAAACTGATGCAAGCAGAGTCTATGTTTCACCACGTAGCAATGCGGCACTCATTGAAACCCGGTCAGGAAAGTTACAATTTCATAAAATAAAAAATGAACACCCTGAAATATCATGGGCCGCTTTATGGAAAAAAAACTGGTACGAAAGTTATCAAAAACCGGAACATGTGTGGCAATCCTCCGCGAGTTCCGATGATTTTGAACCTAAATTCGGGTTATCACCACTCGCCTTTGGTACTTTAAAAGCAGCTTTTTATGCGATGTTGTTTGCCACACCCCTGGCACTGCTGGGTGCCATCTATGCAGCGCAGTTTATGGCACCGAGATTACGTCAAGTCGTCAAGCCCAGTATAGAAATAATGGAAGCCTTACCAACCGTCATCATTGGCTTTTTAGCGGGACTCTGGTTGGCTCCGATTGTCGAGGGGAGCCTTGCTGCCATTATATTGATGTTATTATTAATACCAATAGGCGTCATTGCTTTTGGCTACTATTGGCAAAAATTGCCGATCAATATACGCAGTAGGATTCCTGACGGTTGGGAAAGTATAATACTGGTACCGATTATTCTGCTAGTAGGTTGGATAATATTTACCTTGATAGGACCGGGTATCGAAAACAGTTTTTTTAACGGTAGCCTAACAACTTGGATTCAACAGGAACTGGGAATTCCCTATAGCCAGAAAAATGCAGTGGTCGTTGGTCTGGCAATGGGTGTTGCTGTCATTCCAACAATTTTCTCCATTGCCGAAGACGCACTGTTTGCCGTACCTAAGCACCTAATACAAGGCTCACTGGCACTGGGTGCAACCCAATGGCAGACGTTAAAGCAGGTGGTATTACTAACAGCAAGTCCAGGGATATTTTCTGCAGTAATGATCGGTTTTGGACGCGCGGTTGGCGAGACCATGATTGTGCTTATGGCCACTGGTAGCACAGCGATTATGGATTTTAGTGCACTTCTGGGTATGCGTACGTTTTCAGCAAACATCGCTACGGAAATACCCGAAGCGGAAGTGGGTAGCACACATTACCGGGTATTGTTTTTGACTGCGCTGATTTTGTTTATATTTACCTTTTTCTTTAATACGATTGCTGAAGTGGTACGCCAACGTTTACGGAGAAAATACAGCACATTATGAAACAAAATTGGTTTAAATCCGGTGATCCCTGGATATGGTTAAATGCAGGTGCTGTTGCAATTTCCCTAATATTGGTATTTGGCCTCCTTGGGCTGATTGCGATAAATGGGTTTGGAATCTTCTGGCCAAAATCAGTGATCACCGCAAAATACCAGGAACCGGGGGGAAAGGGAAAACAAATACTCGGTGAAATTCATGATATTGAAACGATTTCTGCGTTGCGGATCAGTGAAAGTGGCGTGCAAATACCGAAACATAAAGATACGTTTCAGCGTTATCTACTAAAGTCAACACGAGTCGGTACAGAGCTTCCTTTTAACAGATATCTTAAATATTACCTTAAAGAAATCAAGTATCCAAAAAACATAGTCGTGGTGGAAAGATTAAGTGGTGGTATTTTTATTGGTTATCTTAAAGGACTAAAAAATTCAGAAGGGCTAAAAAATTCAGGTAGAAAATCGACTGCCATTAGTAACAAAAAACTGGAAAAACAGATTAATAAAAAACTGGATCGCGCCTGGGCTCTGCATAAAAAAATTAAAGTTATCGAGAAAAATAAAATAGGGCGTTTAAACTATCGTCAGGAAGAACTGAATCTTCTAAAGCTTAAATACCAGTACTATAAAGAAAAAGATCAAAAAAAGTACCAGACAATAGAAAAGGAACTGGTCGACATAAAGATACAATACAGCCGCTTGCAAAGTGAAATCGGCAAGTTACGATCAAAAATTAATCGTGATGTCCTGCTGGTATCAAATCATTTAAGGGATAAAACAGAAATACCCGTAGCCAATATAACCAGGTTTTATTTTCCAAATCGCATGTCGGTATTTCAGAAGTCTGGACTGTATTTGCAAAAATTCTGGGAATTTATAAGCGACGATCCACGCGAGGCGAACACCGAAGGCGGCATTTTTCCGGCTATCATGGGAACAGTAACAATTGTTATCTTAATGGCAATTCTAGTGACACCATTGGGCGTGATTGCCGCGATTTATCTGCGGGAATATGCGAAGCAAGGTTTGCTAACAAGAATAATCAGAATATCCGTTAATAATCTGGCCGGCGTACCCTCCATCGTTTATGGTGTTTTTGGTCTTGGTTTTTTTGTCTATTTTATCGGTGGCGGTATTGATTCGCTTTTTTTTCCAGAGCGTGCTTCCTATAAACCGACTTTTGGATCACCGGCTTTAATTTGGGCCTCACTGACATTGGCGCTGCTAACCTTGCCAGTTGTGATCGTATCTACCGAAGAAGGCTTATCACGAGTACCGCGTGCTATTCGCGAAGGCAGTCTGGCACTGGGCGCGACTAAAGCGGAAACATTGTGGCGTACCGTGTTACCCATGGCCAGTCCCGGTATCATGACCGGGCTGATTCTGGCAGTGGCGCGGGCAGCGGGCGAAGTCGCGCCGTTGATGCTGGTCGGTGTCGTCAAATACTCACCGTCGCCACCCATTGACTTTAATGCACCTTTTATCCACTTTGACAGAACGATAATGCATCTTGGCTTCCATATATATGATGTCGGTTTTCAGAGTCCGAATGCAGAAGCCGCACAACCACTGGTGTATGCAACAGCAATGATATTGGTGCTGGTAATTGTTATACTAAATTTAACGGCAATCTCTATTAGAAATCGTCTACGGGAACGCTTTCGGTCTCTTGAAAATTAACAGGCTATGAACAACATATAATGAACCAGGAATCTGATAAAAAAGTGGGAATTGAATTTTCGGCCTTAACCAAAAAGTCGGAATCCAAGCAAAACCTGAAAGACGAGAGGATTTCGATATCGGTTAAGAATCTAAACCTGTACTATGGCGAAAAACAGGCTTTGCAAAACGTAAACTTAAATATTCCTGAAAATTGCGTGACCGCGTTTATTGGTCCCAGCGGATGTGGTAAATCAACCTTATTGCGCTGTTTTAACCGAATGAATGATTTAATTGATGATGTACGTATTGACGGACAGGTGATTTTAAAAGAAAGTGATATCTATGAAAAAACAGTCGATGTATCAGAGTTGCGGCGAAGAGTGGGCATGGTTTTTCAAAAACCTAATCCGTTTCCCAAGTCAGTTTATGAAAATGTTGCTTATGGCCTAAGGATTCAAGGGTTAAAAGACAAACGTAAAATTGATGAGATTGTCAGGGAAGCCTTAAACGGCGCAGCCCTTTGGGATGAAGTCAAGGATCGTCTGGAGGACAATGCGTTGGGCTTGTCTGGTGGACAGCAACAACGACTGGTGATAGCCAGGGCGATTGCGATTGAACCAGAGGTATTGTTACTTGATGAGCCAGCGTCTGCCCTTGATCCGATTTCCACACTTAAAATCGAAGAACTTATTTACGAACTTAAATCACGTTATACTATAGTTATAGTCACGCATAATATGCAGCAAGCCGCCAGAGTATCCGATTATACTGCTTTTATGTACATGGGCGAGCTGGTCGAATTTTCAGGGACTAATAAAATTTTTACCAACCCTGAAAAGAAGAAAACTGAAGATTATATTACCGGCCGATATGGTTAGCAATCTAGCCCGCGTATTTCATCACTGTGGAGCGATACTGTTATGAATGAATTTAAAATCCAAATCATTGATGAAATATGCGAACTAGTGAATTTAAGAGGTTGATTATGGATAATAACAATTTGGACCAACATATATCCCAGCAGTTTAACCAGGAGTTGGAAAGTTTACGCAATAATGTGCTAACAATGGGTGGACTGGTTGAAAAGCAGCTTGTGGATGCTCTCGAAGCACTAGTAGAGAATAATGCCAGTTTAGCCGAGACGGTGATAGGTGGGGACTATATGGTAAACTCAATGGAAGTGCAGATAGACGAGGAATGCAGCAGCATTCTGGCACGTCGTCAACCCGCAGCCGGTGATTTACGTCTGATTGTCGCTATTATAAAAACCATTACTGACCTTGAGCGTGTTGGCGATGAAGCCGAAAAAATTGCATTGATGGCCGTAGAAATAGCAAAAACCAGTGGTCAGAGTGACTTTGCCTCATTAATGCATATGGGTGAGACAACCAGAAAAATGTTACATGATACACTGGATGCATTTGCCAGACTGGATGCCGAACAGGCCTCCAGCATTGCGAAAACAGATGTCAAAATTGACAAGGATTATGACGCCATCACTCGCCAGTTAATTACTTTTATGATGGAAGATCCCAGGCTGATTACCCGATCACTGGATATTATGTGGTCTGCCCGCGCTCTGGAGCGAATTGGTGACCACGCACGTAATATTTGTGAGTATGTTATTTATCTAGTGAAAGGAAAAGATGTAAGGCATACGAGTTTTGAGCAAATGGAAAAAGCGGCGCGAGCGCCTGATAGATAAGAATCAATCGGGTGGTATAAATATATCCTTTGGGCTCATATTTAAATAGTCTGGCCTATTTTATAAAAAATATTTGACTTATGAGGAATTAAGTAATTGTACTGGCAGATTTTTTAAATCGCTTAATGAGGAATACCCAGTACCGAAGTCGTCAATTGATAAGTTAATCCCCATTTCGTTTACCTTGAGCAATAATTTTTTATTGCGACTAAATTCTTTAAGCATCGTACTTTCGGTTATTTCGAATTCCAATCTGGATGGGTCAAAACCTACTCTCGTTAAAATTGATGATAGTGAGTGGATAAAATTATCTTTGAGTTGAAAACGGGAAAGATTAACTGATAGTGTTAGTCCCGGGCAATTGTAAATAAATTTATTAGCTTGTATGCATGCATTTTCCAATACCCATTGGCCAATACTGATTATCAAACCAGACTCTTCTGCCAATTTAATAAATAAATCTGGCGGCACTCTTCCATATTTGGGTGAAAGATTAAAGTTCGAGGCACCCACGCCAACAGATTTTTTTGTTCTTCTAAGGTAATCTGGAAGAGTGCGCCCGTGGAACTGCAGGTAGAGGCAGATCAATGAACGCTCAGAGTGCCAGGATAAGCTGGCAAAGTATAGTCGGTGCAAGTCCGACCAAGGTAAAGTTTAGCCAACAACCTTGTCACCGAGTCATGCGCTTAATATCGTAAGGTATTGAGTGAAGCGTTGACAGGTGTGTTAATAGGCTCAGTATTGAGCTGCGAAATCACTAAATCCAGAGTAAAGTTAAACGCAATAATGGCAAGTGTTTAACTTACTCTGCGCAGTCGTAGACCTGGCGCATGTTGATACATATTTTGTACGGAACCTGGGAGGTCCAGTCAGTACCCAAGTGTTTTACTTGGGTCGAACGGTGAAGCCCCTAAAGCTTAAGACCGTTATGACCGTTGGCTGGAAGTCGGACGGAGTCATAGTACTGAAGATTTTGTCGAACAAGGTTAAATGAGATGAGTGTGTTAATGAACTATGGAAAATTCTAAACGGGCACGAAGATGAAAACATCGGATACAGACAAGAATAATCCTAAGGATTGTCAGCCAACATTGGATTTGATGGCGGAGACAAGGGAGGGAAGGACTTCGACTAAGAGGAACACCGATCAATCGACCACACGCCGGACACAGTGCCGGGAAAGTGTGTCGCGCGGTTTGATGGGTGTGCGAGAACGAGCAAAGAAAGATAAAGACCTTAAGTTTACTGCTTTACTTCATCATGTCACGTTTGACCTACTACACGAAAGCTATTTGTCACTAAAATGACAAGCAGCCGCTGGAGTAGATCAAGTCACTTGGAAAAGCTACGGTGAAAATCTAGAAACGAACCTTCAAAGACTGCACAGTCAACTTCATAAGGATAGTTACCGGGCTAAACCGACCTTGCGTCGGTATATCCCGAAAGCGGATGGCGGTCAACGACCACTTGGCCTAACTTGCCTGGAAGATAAAATTGCTCAACAAGCAATAGTGACAGTGTTGAATAACATCTATGAAGAAGACTTTCTTGGATTCTCCTATGGCTATCGTTCTAATTGTTCCCAACACGATGCGTTGGATGCGATCTGGATGAGTTTGATGGGTAAACGTATCAACTGGATTTTGGATATCGATATCCAATGATTCTTTGATTCCTTGGATCATCATTGGCTTAATGCTTTTCTAAAGCATAGAATCGCTGATAATAGAGTCTTGCGTTTAGTCAATAAATGGCTTAAGGCGGGTATTTCTGAAGACGGTAAAATAACACCGGCGACAGTAGGCACGCCCCAAGGGTCGGTGATCTCACCGCTCTTGGCGAACATTTATTTGCATTATGTGTTTGACCTATGGATTAATCAATGGCGAAAACGTGACGCGCAAGGTACTGTGACGGTGGTTCGTTACGCTGATGACATGGTCGTTGGATTCCAGGAACACTCAGATGCCGAGCAATTTCAAGAGGAACTCAAACAGAGACTCGAAAGCTTTAGTCTTTGTTTGCATCCCAAGAAAACTCGGCTGATTGAGTTTGGTCGATTTGCTGAACAACAAAGGAGAGCTCAAGGCTTGGGAAAGCCGGAGACGTTTGAGTTTCTTGGATTCACGCACATTTGTGCGCGAAAACGAATAACTAAAACCTTTCTTGTGAAGCGATTATCCATTAAGAAGCGATTACGTGAACGTCTTAAGGTAGTGTATGCTCTTTTACTAAAGAATCGTCATAAACCAATTGCAGAACAAGGTCGTTGGTTACGTTCTGTTGTTCAAGGGTTTTATAACTATCATGCAGTGCCATGCAATAATCAGGCATTGGAGATAGTCAAACGTGAGATTGCACGTTACTGGCTAAAGGCACTTCGACGCCGAAGTCAGCGCAGTCGTCTCAATTGGTATCGCTTTCAATCAGTTATTAAAAACTGGATTCCTTCTGCCAAGATATTATATGCTTATCCAAATGTTCGGTTCTACGCCAAATACTCGAAGTAGGGGGCCGTATACGCTAGCAGTGTAAGTACGGATCTGCGCGGGGGGCGATGAGTAATCATCATTCCTACCGTGACCCCATGATAAAGCAAAAACAGGGATATTTTACTTTGTAAAAACGTTCTACAAGTCAATAAGGAGGCATAGTCGCGCCGATGGTGTGTCGACTAGCGTAGTTTGGGGAAGATTATTTTTCGGGGCTAGGAAGTGGCTGAACAAGCGCAGCCAAAGAAAGTCGTTCAATTGAGAGCAGTTTGATCGTTTTATACGTTTGTTTCCCTTGGTAATGACACTACAACAACTTAACACTATGGATGCTTACCATATCAGTACCCTTGCTTAACTTTTTTGTTCTCTACAAATCGAAAACTATTAACAATATCTATGAATTCTCCATAATCAAAACGGCTACTATAGGTCCAATTTGTTACTAGATAAGCTGATTTTTCTTTTTTAAAAATGGTTATCAAAATAGTATACCGAGTCGGATTATTTGGTCCACCCTGAGTAACTTGAAGTTTTTTCTGTATAGCACGCATACCGAGTACTTTTACCTCTTTAGTGTCTAGTAGAGCTGATTTTTCTGAAGCCGATGTAAATTTTTTTATCTTTTTGTTTATAATTGGCTCTAAAACAGATCCTTGAAGAGGAAATCTCTGAACAACAACATAGCTTTCCTTAGACTGATCCGCTGCTTGAATAATAGCTCCTTTTCCATAATCTCCACTTGTTTTTCCATAACCATCGGGTATCTTAATTGCAATGCTCATGTCTTTCGAGTACATTAAATCCATTTTTCGATCGAATGTTGGGTCTTTATCATAGGTATTGAAAATTATTAAAAAACCTATAATATGTAACGCAAAGGGTATTCGAGATATTTTCCAATTTGATTTAACGAAAAAATATCCCACAGGTGGTAAGAGGACAGTGAACATTCCAAATCCAAAGTCATCTCGAAATATAAGAATGAATAACCAGATTGATCCTGTTAAGAATAAAATCAATCCAAAGTGATATAATAATTCGTAAGTCATAGTAATTCCTGTTAAAGTTATTATTTTTTAAAACTTTAATTCAGTAAACCTATTTGATGATAACTACATTCATTAAATTTTGTATCAGGATAAGGATAAGCTATAAAAAATAACTCGGTCAAGACAGAAACTTAACTAAGTTTAACCCATTTGTTTGCTCTATAAGAAAAATAATAGCCCTGCCCCCAAAAAAGTCAGGGGGTTGAACAGCCAATCAGCTCTCTTTTATCCCTAGTCACGATGAGCCCTTACTGAATTTCGCCTCTTTTGTTTCACTCTTTGTGTACTTTAGCTTGATTTTTAATCGATTTACACTTTCAGGCCAATGTGGGTACTAAGGAGCTGGGCCGACTAAAGAATTGACTCGATTTTTTGCTGCCTGCACTTCTTCATTCGCGAGTACAGGCGGGTTTCTTCAGCCAAGCTCTTCGCCCGG
>QILK01000127.1 GCA_003233345.1 Gammaproteobacteria bacterium
CCGCGAGTCAGAAGTTTTTTTCAGCGTCATTACAACCCCAGTTGTCTGCGCTGAAAAAAATCTTCTGACTCGCGGATGTAAAGGGCGCTGCTGACAAGGATAATAGCCCTAAATCTATGAAACAGGCGGTAGAAAGAGGGGCGTTCTCAAAAAGGACAATATAGGCGATCTAGCTAACTTTTTTCATGACTTGAACATAAGTATTAATTTGCTCATAAAGCTCTGATTGCTTATGCTCGGCTAGTAAATAATCGAGGATCTGTTGCGAGGACTTATCGTTATTTAAATTTTCACATAGAATTTGAGCCAATAAAAAATAGATTTTAACCAAATCCGGATGTTGCGGATGCGTCTTGTGGAAATTGGCCCCCAGGTTAACGGCCTCCTTAAATTTCATCTGTGACCGCCACATTTCTATAAACCCTAAGTATAAGTCAGCATTCAGCGGTTTAAATTCAGAGTTTGCGGCAAGTATCTCATGATAGATCTGACTGGCCCGCATTTTTTTGCCTGTCTTAAACAGTACGTTCATATAACTTTGCGCATGAAGCAAGTAAGCCTGCTTATCCCCACCTTCTTTTAAAAGGTTATAACACAGGGTGTTAAAATCGAGATTTTCCGGCTGCCTGGATAACTTTATTTTTAATTCGCGTATAGCCTCGTCTACTCTGCCTTCCATAATGAAGACTTCTACTTCAGCCAGTTCTGGATTATGCGTTACTTCTTTGGTGCGTTTATGTGATTCAAATTTCTCGTCAACATGCATACTGATTTCATAATTTAATTCTTCATGATATTGATAGGCGACATAACCCATCATATTAAACATGATCAAAAACGTATAGAATGTCACTATGGTTGCGATCATTATAATACCAAGAATAGTATATAATGATATTCCCCCGCTTATCATCATCAGTACCATCTCTTTTTGTACATAGGTAAAAGAGAAATACAATAATGATAAAAAGGCAAACATAATGAGGTAAGGAGCGAGAATACTTTTTATTGTTAAAAATAAATAGAGCGGGTTTATGCTGTTAATAATGCTGTCTTCTTTGACTAGAATCATTATTTGCGCTGGTAGTAAAAATATAAACAAATACAGAGTCACTTCCGCCAGCCTAAATTGAAAATGCTGTATTTCCTGTTTAAGGATCCAGTACATTAAGAAAAATACCAGAATTTGCTTGATTGGCAGTACAAAACCGTGGTTTAGCAAGTCTACAGAAAAATCCACACTATCAAGTTTGCCGTTGGATGTTTTTTCTAAAACCGCCATCGCATATCGTAAAAATATAAAACCGCAAAACATCAGGGTGACTTTCCCAAACATGCCGCCCAAAGACGTTACTGTAATTAATAACGCCAACAAGCTTATAAACAGCAGACTGGCTATATTAGCGGGATATAAAAAAAACTGGGGAATACGATTCCAAAACGGGACGATAAAATTTGTTGCCCTGATTTGCTCTGCCTTTTTCTTGCAAAGTGGACAATGCGCCTTGTTTTTGATCGAATCGGTGGTGATGCAATCACTGCAAAAATGAACCTCACATTCAGGACAGGTCCAACGCGCCGGAATAACGGGATGATATTTACAATTAGTCGTTGCCATTCAGTGACAAGAGCAAATATTACGCCAATATTACCCGTCATGCGTTGATCAAGTATCGCTAAGGGTATCCAGTTTTTTAAAGATCCTGTTTTTCGCAGTATTATATTGATTTTGCGACAAGACCCCTTTTGAACTTAGTCGCCTCAGGGTTTTCATTTCTCCCGCCTGCAAAACTTCCTCGGGGATATTTCTGGAGGTCGTCGACAAGCGGATTTGATTCTCGATTTGCTCTATAAAGTCATAATACTTTTCTTTATTATTGGCCTGATATGGAATCTCGACAATAGGATAGGAAGCATAACGAGATAAAAACACTCTTTTTCTATCATAAGCAATCAAAAATTGCCTTATTGACAAAAGAATAAATACAAACGCCAGCACCAACAATGGCAGAAAAATTAGAATCGTTATTAAAACCATATTCAATAACACATGCGTGAGTAACCCAAAAAAAACACCAATACCCAACGCGGATACGACTAGCCAATTCCATGGAATATTAATCTCATAGTGACTATCCGGTTTGAGTACGGCGAGATCGATAATATAATCAATATCAATACCATAACGTTTTTCAACTACGTGTAGGTAGTGCTGATTAAAATGCTCGTAAATCGCCTTGTTTTTGCCCTTGCGTTGGCTTTCAAGCCGACTATGAATAATCGTTTTTTTCATTGTTACTTATAGCCTTATTACTGGTGACGTATTTTTATACAATACAACCCTTATGCAAATAGAATTATATCAAGTATAAGGATTTTGGCCACTCGACCGCTGTTATCCGCTCGTCTACAATAAACTCAATATTACAAGCAATAATAGAGAAATATTCAATGCCCTATAAATATTTAGCAACTATTATCATCTTGAGTACCGGGTTGATCGCCTGCGGCGATAAAAATGACCCTACAAGCAAACATAATAATAGCAGCACTAATCTAATAACGGCAGAAATGTCTGATATTCAGAAATTAAGTTATATTTTTGGTGTTAATCTTGGCAAGAATATCAAAAAATCCAGGCAATCTGATACAGTCCTCAAAGATTTGGACCTGGATGCACTCATTATGGGCCTGCGAGATTCTGCCAATAATAAAGCACTAAAATTAACGGATCAGGATTTTAAAAAAGTGCTGGCAAATTACCAAGTATTTAAGGCAAAAAAAACACTGGAAGCTGGCAAAAAATACTTATTAAGTAAGAAAAATGAAGACAATATCATCACTCATAAAAGTGGTATTCTTTATAAAATCATAAAAAAGGGCACCGGCAAATCCCCAACGATTAACGACAAGGTATTTGTCCACTATCGCGGCCGTAAGATAAATGGACAAGAATTCGACAGCTCTTACCGCGCCGGGAAACCCCTGGTATTTAACCTGTCCGGAATGATTGACGCATGGAAAATCGCCTTGCCCCTTATGAAAGAAGGCGCACGATGGACAATCTATGCACCTTATTCTCTGGCCTATAAAGAGAAGGGAAATTTACCCAGAATCAAACCCTATGAGGTCTTAATATTTGATATTGAACTCCTCAAAGTAAACCCAACAGCAACCAATAAAAAACCCATAAAGTAGCCCGGACTTACATAATATTGACTTCATTGGCGTAGTTATCTGAAACCATTTCGGTCAATCGGCTGACGGTTCTTTTAAATGGATCTGTTAACAGTCTACCTTGATATAAATCAGCCAACGAGCCACTCAGTGTATAAATTAACTTTACATGTAAATCATATAACGCATCAATCAGGTGGATGAATCTAAGCGCTGCGTCTTCGTTGGCTTCAGAAAAGACCGGTATATCTGAAACAATTATTTCATTATACATTTTTGCCAATACCAGGTAATCGGCTGCCGACCTGGGGGTGTTGCACAGCTCATTGAAATCAAACCAAGCAACTTGATGCGTTGACATTCGGGCGACTATTTTTCGGTTATTAATTACTAATACCTTATTGTAATCGTCCGGCAAAATAGTCAGTTGTGCCAGTTTTATCTTTAATATTTGTTCTTGTCTGTCACCGGTTATCACCTCGAGGCTTTTCCTATAATCAACGCCATCACTTAACTCAAGCACATCGGTATGTTTATTTATCAATTCAATCGCTGGTAGAAAACGCTTTCGCTGTAAACCATCGCGGTAGAGATTATTGGTATTAATATTAGAGGTAGTGACCAAGGTAATTCCGCTAGCAAAAAAACTCTCCAGTAGTCCGGCCAGTAACATGGCATCGGCAATATCACTGACATGGAACTCATCGAGAAATATAATATCGACTTTTTGTTTACTCTGCTTCGCGACTAACTGCAGGGGATTTTCCACATTGCTTAAACGGCGCAAACTTGCATGTATATCCAACATAAACTGGTGAAAATGGACACGTTCCTTGCGTTCAGTTGGCAATGAACAATATAACAAATCCAGTATATAAGTTTTTCCGCGCCCCACTCCCCCCCAAATATACAAACCTCTGACGGGAAGTTTGGTCTTGCTAAACCATCCCCGTAATCCTTTTTTATCCGGCTTTCGATCCGGCCAGGCCTGCCATAGGGATTGCGCATAGTGTACGATTCTCTCCTGAGCTGGATCATACACATGACCGCGCTCGTTCATATCCCGTTGGTAGCGTTTCAATGGCGACATAATCTTCTCAGGTAAAACTGGCTGCTCCTATTGGTATTGGTGTTGGGAATTATCAATTCCGTCCATGATATAAACTACACCAATTTCGATAAGTCGCATAATATGTGCCAAAATTGCTCCTTTTTCAATCAGTTTTTTTTCAGACTTTCTATGGTTTTTTGGTTAACATGCACAAATCTATTACACTTTGCCTGGATTCAATATTAAGTTAGCATAGAAATTCCAGCCAACTATTGAAAATTATCACCCTATTAAGCTTTTTTATTTTTGTAAAAATGGATCATATTCATGACACAGCATTCAAACGATGAACCCATTGTTATCCTTGACAAGGATGGCACTCGAATTACCCTGCTCGGCACCGCACATGTATCAAAAGCCAGTGCCACGACGGTTAAAAACCTAATTAACAGAGAAAATTTTGACCTGGTCGCAATCGAGCTTTGTCAAAATCGCTATAACTCAATTATTGATCCTGATTCATTGACGCGAATTGATATTTTTGATGCCATAAAAAATGGCAAGTTACCGATGATTACTGCCAGTCTGGCATTAGGTGCCTTTCAACAGCGTATCGCCGACCAATTGGGCGTAGAACCCGGTGCTGATATGCGTGCGGCTGTCCGTGCTGCCAACGAAAAAGATATTTCTATTGCCCTCATCGACCGCGATATTAGCACCACTTTTAAACGCATCTACAGAAGCATTCCTTGGTATCAACGTTTCAAACTGTTTGCCGCATTAACAGCCAGTGTATTTTCATCGCAAAAAATCAGTGAAGATGAAATCGAGCAACTCAAGCACGGCGACATTATAGAAACTTCTTTTAATGAGTTTGCGGAACAGGATATGGATTTGTTCAGACCCCTCATTGATGAACGTGACCAGTTTATGGCCGCAAAGCTTGATGCCACTATAGAAGAAAAGCAACCAAAAAATATACTAGCCGTCGTTGGTGCCGGGCACCTAAAAGGCATCTCAAAATATATTGGCTCCGCCAAACATCCAAGCAAAACCATTACCGAGCTTAACCAAATTCCCGCCACCTCAAAATGGCCAAAGTACCTGCCGTGGATTTTTATAGCAACAATCCTGCTAATATTTTCATGGGTTTTCTATAAAGATACAAAATTAGGCTGGGATCTGGCCATTTCTTGGGTCCTGTATAATGGTATTCTTAGCGCACTTGGTGCTGCAATCGCCACCGCACATCCGTTGACTATTCTCACTGCTTTTATTTCGGCACCAATAACGTCATTAATTTTTGGGGTAACAGCGGGTATACCGGCAGCCGCCGTTGAGGCCTATCTTCGTCACCCGCATGTCCGAGATTTTTCGGAACTAAGACATGACGCATCAACTGTAAGAGGTTGGTGGAGAAACCGGGTAACCCGTATCCTGCTGATTTTTATTCTGTGCACGATCGGCTCAGGATTGGGATTTTGGCTATGGCTGGCATTCTCGAAATTTACGACTTGAAATCAGCCCAAACCGGACAATGGTCTGATGGTTTTTCCATGGCACGGATCTCATAATTGATACCAACATCACTAAGATGCTGAAGCAGTGGCTTGGTAACCATAATAAGATCGATTCTCAGTCCCCGCTTGGGCTCACGATTAAAGCCTTTGCTGCGATAGTCGAACCAACTAAACCATTGATCATCATCAGGTTTTATCTCACGATAAGTATCGACTAGTCCCCATTTCACCAGTTTTTCCAACCATTCTCGTTCTTCTGGTAAAAAACAGCACGTACCCGCTTTTACCCAGCGTTTTGCATTGTTTTCGCCAATCCCTATATCCACGTCCTCAGGGGCAATGTTCATATCGCCGATCACGGCAATATTGTTGTTGGCATCGCAGGATTCATTTAGAAATTTTAATAGATCTTTATAAAATTTCTTTTTTGCTGGAAATTTTATTTCATGATCCCGGTTTTCTCCCTGTGGAAAGTAGCCATTAAAGACCTGAATCGGCTCCCCATTTTCCAGTATAAACGTTGCCCCAATCCAACGCGCCTGCGCCTCTTTTTTGTCGCCTGGAAATCCTTTTATCACCTCAGTCGGCTGCTGTTTAGACATGATCGCCACGCCATAATGGCTCTTTTGACCATGAAACTGAACCTGGTAACCCAGTGCCTCAATTTCATCGACAGGAAAATCCACATCCTGTACCTTGGTTTCCTGCAACCCGATAATATCCGGGCTTTCATTGATAATCAGTTCTTTTAGTTGGGGTATACGCACTCTGACGCTATTGACGTTAAACGATACAATTTTCAATGATTCCGCTCCATTATTGGCTAAATCGATTAAATCAGTATAAAAAATGCAGTTTACACTAACTGTTAAAGGTATAATAATCGAAAATAAATGTCTTTTTTGAGAGTGTAAGTATGAGCACAAAAATTACCATTATCGATAAATTGAGCGCGGCCTTTAGTCCTGATTTCCTTCAAGTGATCAATGAGAGTGACAATCATAATGTCCCTCCCGGTAGTGAATCACATTTCAAGGTTATTATTGTCTGCGGGAAATTTAACGATCAGCCACTAATTGCCCGACATAGAATGGTAAATGAAGTACTTGCCGATCAATTAAAAAATGAGTTACACGCATTAGCACTTCACACCTATAATAGCCAGGAATGGTCCGAGAAACAGCACTCAGCCCCGCAATCTCCACCTTGCCTAGGTGGCGGAAAATAAAGAAATTGTTGGTGAAACCTTGTCTATAAAGCGAAAAAATACTTGTGCTGTTGCGGTGGGTACTTACACTATTGGTGGTGGACATCCCGTCGTTGTGCAATCGATGACGAATACAGACACTGAAAATATTGACGCCAGTGTCAAGCAAATTGCTGAGCTTGCGCAAGCAGGATCTGAATTAGTTAGAGTTACTGTTAATACCGCGAAGGCGGCTGCGGCAATTCCTTATATCAAAGAAAAGTTATTAGCACTAGATCTGGATATACCCATTATTGGTGACTTTCATTTCAACGGACATAAGCTACTCGGCGATAACACCGCGTGTGCTGAAGCGTTAAGCAAATATAGAATAAATCCAGGTAACGTTGGTAAAGGTAAAAAACGTGATATCCAGTTTGCACAAATGATAGAAACAGCTTGTCGGTTTAAAAAGCCGGTACGTATTGGCGTTAACTGGGGTAGCCTCGATCAAACTTTGTTAGCAGAACTAATGGATAATAACGCTATCGCCAGCACACCTTTATCACCGGAAGCGATTACCCGGCAAACAGTCATCGAATCTGCCCTTCGCAGTGCTGAACAGGCTAGAAAGTGGGGGCTGCCTGAGGACCAGATTATTCTCTCGTGTAAAATGAGTAATGTCTTAGATTTGATAGAAGTTTATCGATCCTTATCCAGTCGATGCCGTTATGCACTGCACATGGGATTAACAGAAGCCGGCATGGCAACAAAAGGCATTGTTTCAACAACGGCCGCGTTAAGCACACTGCTTCTAGAAGGTATTGGCGATACGATTCGAATCTCACTGACCCCTGAACCTGGTGGAAAACGAACGCACGAAGTACTGGTCGCGCAGGAAATACTACAAAGTCTCGGTTTGCGCTCATTTACGCCATCAGTAACTGCCTGTCCTGGCTGTGGTCGAACCAGCAGCGAATTTTTTCAACGCCTAGCAAAACAGATTCAGGAGTATGTACGCAAGCAAATGCCAGAATGGAAAGATCAGTATCCCGGCGTTGAAAATATGACCGTGGCCGTTATGGGGTGTGTTGTCAACGGACCTGGTGAAAGCAAACAGGCAAATATTGGTATCAGCCTTCCGGGATCAGGTGAAAAACCGGTTGCACCGGTTTATGAGGACGGGATAAAGACGGTAACGCTAAAGGGTGAAACAATCGCACAGGATTTTCAAAATCTTTTGGATGATTATGTTGTTTCTCACTATTTTTAAGCAAACAACCCGCTAGTAACAGCGGATTGTTGTCGGCTAATTACACTAAGGTAATTAATATACCGGTCGAGGAGACTCCACACGTTGAATCACATCATGAAACAAATGCTCGGTAATTTTAGACCCATTTGCTCTTTCGCGATATAAATATGCAGCGATTTTAGCCTGTTGACTATCAGACAACATACCTGAATAGCGTGTTGACGCTTTTCTGATATATTCCAGACAATCAGCAAGATCCTCCACTTTGATTGTTGGTTTAGTTACGCCGTACTGTAACCATTCCGGTTCTACATTAAGTACTTCAGCAATTTTTAGAATATTACTTGCCGAGACATTTTTTCCATCTTCCCACATTGAAACTGAAGCGCGTGACACACTTACACGTCGTGCGAGTTCAGCTTTAGATATAGATAAAGTTTCTCGTGCTTGTTTGATTCTCTCTGCAATCATGATTTTACTCCCTCATGCTTGGAATTAATTTTCGGATAAATTTAAATAAATGAGCAACCAAAGCAATAGCTTAAACGCTATTGTTTATTAGTAGAGAGTCATACTGGTCATTGCCGTGGATTGGCAATGTAAACTAACCACGAAGGTGGTTACCGACTGTAAATACTTTGTGTGGTACCTTTCTATAGCTATATAGTTCGCTATAATTTTTGTACCTTTTAATCTTTATTTGTATCTTTTTATTTGTATCTTTATATATTTTTTTTATCTTTGTTATTACTATTTTTTATTATATTATCTCTTTTTTAACTAGGCTTTGGTGATTATTGTTATTGTTATGCTGTATATTACACTATTTCCTGACGTAACTTGCAAGTACTATTTTTACGGCTATATTTCTATTTAGTCGCGAAAAACAGGACAAACTTAAGACATTGTCTAAGTTGACAAATGCCTAAAAGTAGCCAATTTGTTTAAATTAGGCAGGGTTGGTAGGCATTTAACCTGATTATTGGTAAAAATACACTATTAATCATACGCACTTCACGAGAAGTAGATTAAAAATAGCAATTTCGACAGATCATATTTTTTGAAAAAATTTTTGCTTAGATACACGTTGGCAGGGTAAATTACTGATGCGTGGCAAACATCAATACACTAGATCAGTCTTTATTGACAGTTTAATAAAACATACCACTTACGCCAAAACATAAACTAGCTGTTATTAAATTACTTCCAACCAAGATAAAAAGCACTAACTATATTTAATTCTGGCTCATCACTTGTACATTTTCACTAATATAGGGTTTTGGGGCAATGGATACTTCCAGCTCAAGGCAGCTTAATACATGAAGCACTTTACCCAGTTCGAGGGTAGTTTTCCCATTTTCAAGTTCAGACAAAAAACGTGTGCCCACGTTACACATTGCCGAGGTCTGCACCTGCGTCAATTTAATCTGTTTGCGCTTAGCGCGTACCATAGTGCCGATATCAGCTGGCATCATACTTTTACTCTCACATTCTTCATATTCGTCATTCATCACCGAGCCTCATTTAGAAATTTAAACTTATTTTTTTAACTTATATGTTAGATTAGAATTAATATCTATAACTTAGTATTTAAACGCACTTTTGAAATAGCCAACTTACAAACTTCGCTACACAATTAAATTGGCGATTTCATAATGTTAAGATATTTTATTTTATTGATCGTAACTATTACCAAGTTAACATTCCTGACATTTTTTCAAATTTTTTTTAAAATCCAGTTGCTTTTGTCTGCCATCAACAGATCAATCGGTTATAATTCTGTTCGGCTGATTCGAACTGGAATGACTTCAAACTGGAGAATAAGATGACGACCAAGGTCGCCTGGTTAATATCCATAGTTTTTTGTACCCTAAATACCTTCGCTAACGCAAAACCCACCGTCCGAACCTATATCAAACTCGATAGCTGGATTAATAACTGCAAACAATATAAAACAGCCTATATTAGCCAAAGCGGTAATGCGACAAAACTAGGCAAAGCTAGCCAACCGAAACAGCGACCTAGAATTTGGTTGCTAAACTGGCACGATTTATCAATTCCAATTCCCGCTATAGCCTACAAGCATTTTGATATTTCCCCTACAGGACTAAAACTCAGCAACCACGGCAAGGGAATATCGATAAAATTAGTGCGCTCTGAAATAGATAGCCTAGAGTATTTGAAAACCACCAAATTGTATGAAAGTTTTTTGGATCCAGAGAAAAACGGAAAAGCTGCCTGGAAGTATTTTTTTGGAAAACCGATGAACTATTCACAATTTTTAAAGCAATCCTACTTACATACCCCTGACGAACTCAAGTGTAAACCGGAAACCGTTAAGTCAGACCTACCAATTCTAAGCTACCTAATCAAAAAAAAGACGATTGGCAGTAACGATATTGCCTATCCTGTCGCTGGAATAGCAAACGCTTTTGTACTCGAATCAAGCCTTAAAAATTCTATCGCTTACAGCGCGCATATTACTTCGCCAAAAGAAAAAAATCGGGTGGTTTCGCTGGAAATATATACAAATAAAACCGATGACTTCAATGGCCTTGGCACCTATATTGGTCTTGCCAAAAACAAAAAACACTCAGCCAACCCAGGCTGGCTAGTGCAACTACAAAAATCACTAGGCTCGAATAAACCCGAAGACTGGAAAAAACTATCGTCTGTTCTACCTGGCTCGGGCTTTGACAGGCAAAGTGCAGAAGCGGCACTGTTATGGAGTAAGGTAGTAAGCGCAAAGAAAAAACTGAATTTTCAATCAAAACCCAAGCAAGCTAACTATATCGATCCGTCCCGTTGGCTAGAACACTGTATTTTTAGTCGCGAAAAATTTGCGGCTCGCAAAGAGAAAAAAATCAAATTCATCGATACCAAAAAACCAGCTAAACCAGTTAAATTATGGAAACTTCTTTGGAATGGTATAGCAATACCTGTCCCGGCTGGTCACTATGATACAATCATTGTTGGAGGCATCGATAACAAAACAAACAGATCGCCTTCGATCACTATCGGCAGATCAACATCGCTAGGCCGTAAAAAACTATCTATTGCCTATGAAAAAAAATCTAACCAAACCTTTTCAGTCAAGAAAATTCGTCGACTCCCAAGCGAATACCAGCAACTATCCAAAGCCAGTAATTTCAACGCTGAAAAAGCATGGAACCACTTTTTTAATCGGCCTATGTCCCGTTTCGACATTAAGCTGGCCTCAATGGCACATGCCCCGAAGGAGCTGAGCTGTAATCCGGAAAATATACAAAAAGAACTTCCAATTCTCTATTATCTTAAAAACAAAATTATCAAGTCCAATACATTCAAAATCTATCCCGTAAAAGGCGAACTGCAAGGCTATGTCTTGGAGCAAGTAGACACTCAAAAAAACGAAGTCTACTGGAATACCTTTATTCAGAATAGTACGAAAGACTCAACATACTTACTTTCATTGATTTGGCCAAAATCGGATAACTACCCCAATTACGGATATTTTTTTAGCCATCCAGTAAAGCAACAGGAACTAAAATCACCCGACTGGTTTACACTTTTACAGAAGGCGCTTGACGCAGATAACCGGGAAAACTGGGTAAAGCTGGCCAACGAATTAAAAAAACCTGATTTCGATCCAGCCAGTGCCAACTCGGTCAATAAATGGATCTCAAAAAAATTCGGCGACAAAAACTCGAAACAGGGCGGTTAGAGCCAGGTAAGATATAGTATAGTGATCACGACAAGCAATAATGACACCACGATGATAGGAATATTTTTATTGGTTTTATTAGCGTTAGTCTCCATCCTGTTAATTTCCTGCTCCACTACTTTATCGGGTACCTTGGCCGAAATATTCTCTAAATTATTGGTAAGACCATAAACCTGATTTTTCCGCTCGGCTAACTGTATTGCTTTACGATACAGTGGCTCTGGAAGTTTTTTTACATTTTCTACTTCACCCATTTCTGTTACTTTGGAAGTTGCTACCCACCAGTTTTCATAGGGAGCGTCACCCTTCGCAGACTGTTCCCGAAATTTTTGCTTACTGGTTTTAGCCTTGTATTTTTTTTCATTATTGTCCTGAACCAAATGAACCGTATGTTTATTTTTAATTTCCTTAACAACCTCGAGAAACTTGCGCCCTTTTTCCTTGTCGATCATAAAAATATATTGCGCATATCCTTGAATAACATCTGCCAACCCCACGCCGGTCTTGCCATTCCATTGCTTTCCATCAAAACCGTCTTTTAGGATTTGATATAACAATGCCCGAAAGTTTTTTAGTGATTTTCGATTGACCGATATTTTTTCATTAACAATCAATCCAGTTACTTCTTGTTGACAATGCTTGCGCATGATCCGGGTTTTATCTGGATGAATGATAAACCCCTCATCCTTAATAATTTGCTTGCAACGCCAAAGTAGTTGCTGGCTATTCTTAGCCGGATTCTCCCGACTGGAAAATGTCATGTCATCAGCATAACGGGTATATTGATATCCAAGTTTTTTTGCCATCCCGTGTAACCTTGCATCCATTCGTCGGCACACCAGGTTACTGACCGCCGGACTACTGGGTGCGCCTTGTGGTGTCTTGCGATCACCACGTCCGACAAAATAAATTAGGCCATCCAGCCCTACTTCTTCAAAATCAAATTCCGTACAAACCAGGGCCAGCAAAGTTGATAGTTGTCCGGAATAACCCAATGCACTGAAAAGGCCTTTGACCCGGGGATAAGTGATTGTTGGGAAAAAATTTTTTAAATCGATGTTAATGACCAACGACGATCGCGTATGAATTTTAGCATTGCTAATAATCGAACGTCCTGCTCTAAATCCGTGCGCGGCATTATGAATGGCAACCTTGCCTAGAATATTATCGAGTATCCAGTATTGAATTCGTTTTAACCGCGGCATGGGGGCAGCAATACGCCTAAATCCTGAAGGCTTTTTAGGTATATCAAATTGCTTGTAGTGGCGAACTCGTGACGTTTTTTTTGAAAATGCCAGAAACCGTAACTCAGGCACTGAAATACCCATCGCGGTTGCCAATTCCTGTGCGTTGTTCAAATAGGGTAATTCTTGCTTGGTTAAACGCTGCTGATCAGAAGAAAGCGAATTGAGCTGTGTTGATACCTTTTCACCAAGATAAAATATTTGCTCGCTTTGCCTGGCATTCCAGCTAATCTGTTGTTGACGTTGTTTTTCCTGACTATTTTGCTTTTGACAGGCATCGATAAGTAATTTATTTTCGCGATATTTCTGCCTTAGTGATGCAAGCGCCTCTTCAGAACCGCTATTTTTACTTTTTTTAACCAGCAGTTGGCGTATTTCCGTAACCAATTCGTCTTGCCGGGTAACAATCGTGTCCAATAACACCTGATCATCCGCACTACCGGACCAAAAACCAAGCTGAACCATCTCACGCGTGACACGGTCTTCATCCAGACATAACTTACCGGCTTCAGAAATAGGATTGGAAATATTTCTATTACTCATCTAAACCCATTTTATATAATTATACGACGACAACACCTTCGCAGCACTCTATTGACTGGACCGCTCCACTGTACGCGGGATATGCCTATTATCGCTCATTGACTTCGCAGAAGTCATACTGCAATAGCGATAATAGGTTGTCCCGCCTAGCAGAGAGTGGACCAGTGATGCGTGAAATCTCATATCACAAGAACGGCGATCCACCGTCCAATAAGCAAGGCAGTCTTACGCTGCCGTCGTATAAATCTGTATCAAGGCATAGTGTAACAAGTTTGAGAATGTTGCTCAATGATATTACCCAAAGACACCAAACCATGCCATGGCTGTCATTTACGGTGCCTGCGTCGAACTTGCGAGCACTTCCTGTGAGCTATTTCTCATTTTTTTATCAAATTCTATATGTACAGCAATCATATGCTCACAAAGCCCCCTATTCAATTTATATCTTTTATAATGATGGCAATAACAACTGCCATTGACTATTTGTTGGTCTTGATCAAGAATCAAATCGGGTTGATAACAGATAATTTTTTCCCGTACTGAGCCCATAATATGAAAATAATCATCCTGATGACTGATATTATCAATTTCCACCTTGCCACTATTAATAAAACTCATAGCCTTCTGTTCTTGTTTATTACGGAATTGAAGTACTTCTACCCGATAGGGCAAGGGTGCCAGTTCTCGCAAAATAAATAGCCCCTCTTCAGGATCATAAAGAGCGCATCCCATTTTAATGCAATTATCCAGCGCAACCCTGGCTTGTTCGAGGCTAACATGCATTTTTTTGGCAACATAAGCTACATTAACAGATTGCTCCTGTTTTAACTTTTTTAGCACCCGCGTTACCAATAACGCACTGGCTTCGTCCGTCGCTATTTCAAACTCGGAAAATCCCCGATAGACCCGCTTATCTACCTGCCATCCGGAAAACCCTAATAGAATATTAATCGGACCTGCGTTGGCGCTAATAAATAGCGAGCGAGTTGTAGAACAAAAGCGAAATTCAAACTCATCGACAATCGACAGCAGTGGCTCTAGTAATAACAAGGACCTCCGATTGTGTATCGATACCCGTTTCGGACTTTTGCCAGTGTAAATAGAGCGCGGACAAAGCAAGCGTTTTTTCCAGGGCTCGAAAACAATCGCGACCGGCTTACCGGGATCAAGTTCGATTCGCAACGCACAAGAACCGTTTTTTGCCTTATTTCTGCTTAAGAACGAGCAAATATTGTGTAAATCCATTGCCTGAAGCTTGAAGTCAATATTAGTCGATGTCAGGCCTGAATTAAACAACAGAAAACTTCTCATCCAATTTTTAGGTATGTCCAGCTTTTTATCGTGAAACCCATCATTTTCCTGATCAACTGAAAAGGCATTGGAGTCGATACTGAATATACTATTTCTGTAATGACGAATCTTACTGATGTCTTTTCCCAGTCCGATACTATAGTCAAATGCCGTACAACCACACGCTGCTTCGCCAATACTCTGAAACGCTGCGTTGGTAAAATTGACTCGGGAATATACCGACTCATCACGACTCAAACCTTCGAGTATGACACCGTGCTTACTGACAGTCACATAAGGTAAACCACTGAGCCAGGATTCCTGTCGCGTCTGTAAAATATAATTGATATATCGGTCACGTGCTTTAAAATAAGGACGGATTACGCTACTGGTATCTTTTTTCAAAGACAGTAAAATTTTCTGGATACGCAGTCGTTCTTTCTCAACGTTCGACTCCTGCCACAGGACTTCCGTTAACATCCGGGTTTCCCGATCATTGAGCCTTATTTTTATCTCGCTGGAACTTTTCCGGGTATATTTTCGGTAATTAAGGGTAATCACGTTGTGGAACACCGTCAGTAACTGCCGGTACGCAAGATTTGGCTTTAAAGCCCCGGTAAAATATACCGGGTCAGATAATGCACTCGGCGCTAGATTAATAACAGACTGACCCTGATGATTAGCAATTTTTGACTCCCCCAAAAACCGGTAACTATGCTCCATTCGGCAACTCCACTCTAGAAACCGGCGTTCGCAGGCTTATGGGTAAATTAACTTCGGGAAAACGTAACTTAATTTCAGTCATAATCTCCAGTATCCTGGCCTTATCCCGATACACATTGCTCAATGATTGCCGGGTCAGTATTGGCGCGATCACCAGTGCTGCCGGTAACGATTTAATGGATTCTTCGTGTAAAAACGTCAACACCGTTGATTTCACACGACGTCCGCGATTAATCTGATTTAGCACTGACAAAAAATATTCCGTCAATGCCTTTAGTCTATGAATATTATCTGTTGCAAAACTTGTCAGAAAACGTGATACAAACGCCTGGGTCTTCAATGACGGATGCTCACTCAATTTCATCAAGTATTCCACACCTTGCCCCTGCTGAAAAAAGTCGAGCATAAGTTCATGGGCAAATTGCTGGATTTCGTGGTCTGCATTATCGCAAATATTAATCAATAGTTCTGGTATCCACTCGCGCGCGGTAAACGTCCGCAGAAAAAACCGCATACCAAACTGACGTGAGGATTTCCACTGCGAATTTAAAATCTGCACACTGTCTGCAGGTGCGGACTTAATCATATCGACTGAATTTTCGTAGGCTTTATATGCCCATTGTCTCACGACTTCAATTTCGTGATTTGCCAGCATTGCCCAATGAACGGGTTTTAAAATGATATTGTCTTGTTTGATTAATAAAAATGCGCCAAATTGTTGTGCATTTTTGGAACGTGCGTAAAGTAATCGCCAAATAACGTCGGTATCTGATTTCAAAGCCGCTTTATAGAGTTCTTTTTCAATCAGGCTGACAATTTCCTCGTGTTTACAACCTGTTTCTTTCTCCTTTCTAAATAAATAAGGAATAAGCTCCTTGACGACCCGTCTGCCAAATTCAGTATCCTGATCGGCGAGTGAACGCAATCTGCTCCTTGCTTGCTGCTGAACATCCTGGTATTCAGACACACAAAATGAAGCCAGCATGTCTGGTTGCTTTAACAGAGGCGGTGATGGCAGTGATTTAAAAAGTTTGATACCAATATCTCTGGCAACGTCAGATTCAGCTTCCATTAACGAGATAAATACTTTGACGGGCAAAAATTCTGCCGAAACACCGTGATTAAGAATAATATGACCGGCAATTGCCTGCACATCCGTTAATCGGTGCTGAAGCAGTTTTTCAACGATACGGATTTCCAGCCTTTTTACATGATCAGAAAAATGTCCATTTAATATCTCGCCAAGGCCCTTTATTACTGCGACATCGGCATTATCAGGCGCCAGATCTAGAATATAAGCAAATAGACTGTTGATCAGCTCTTTGCTCTGTTCCGAATCATACTTGATCGCACTTAAACTGCTTTTTCCCCACTGACGAATATCAGCATAAGGGCTAGTCAAAACAGCAACCAGCAAGTTCGGCGTTGTTTGTATGCTCTGCAAATCCTGCTCCATCCACTCGATCGCCTGTTTGCGCGCAAAGGCGGATATGGATGCAGATAATGCAATTAGATATTCTGTTTTATGTTTATCGGGAAAACGCAAGCTAATTTGTGCGAGTGCAAAATGTACCGTCTCTTTATAGCGCGAAGCGAGAAGCTCATTTAGCTGAGTGGCAATAAGTTTTTTACAGTATTCCTGATTATCCAGTAAAGCGCGTGCGGCAAACCGGTGTACAACTTCACATTGACTGGTGAGTAGCAGCGCATGTAAAACCTTTGGACACTGATCCCATATTTCCGGAAAATCCTCAGTTCTTTTTAGGGTTGCAATTGATTCATCGGCCGTGACCGGATTTGATGCCTGATGGGTCTCCCACGCCTGCCCACTGGGTATAAGCCGGATAATATCGCTATGGCGATAAAGCACCTGGTTAAAGGCAAGGTAAGTGGAAAATGCTTCGAAATTTTTTGCCGATTTTTTCGACCGGGTTGCATCTTTATCAGAGAACTGCAACAGCAGATGTTTAGCGAAATCAATATACTTAAGATCCCCTGATTTACCCATTTTGCGTAATAAACGACATGTTCTACGACGAAAGTAATCACGGGTATTGGCTGAATAGGCAATACGTGAATCGGGTTTTTGAATTTCTTCCTCAAAATGCGCGTACTGGTCCGTACCAGGTAAACGAATATACTCAAAATCCCAAGTAAAACGACTAAATTGTGGCGTAGACGTTTCGATTTTATAGGCGAGCAAAGCTAACAGTTCAGCATCGTTCCTGAATTCTGCCGATTTATATAAATGCCGTATTGCTAAAAAATAATTAGCGCGTACCGGAAGTTGCTTTAGTACTCCAATCAGCGAGGAGCGATAATCGGTCTTGGCGACCGTCAGTAAATAGACATCGATTAAAATTTCTGAGATGCTGGTGTGCTGCAACTTCACCAATTGTTGCAACGCCTCCGTTAAATCGTCGCCTTCAGTGTCAGAAAAATCGATATAGTTTGCCAGCCTTTCTTTGACACTGTTTAATAATTTCGACTGTTGCGAATCCGTCGCCGTTGCTAATAGCGCTTCGAATACAATGCGCTTCACCATTACTGAGCCGGTTTTTTCAATTAATGCTAACAGTGGTTTATGTGAAATTTTTTGTTTTAATCGACCTAATGTCCAGGCAATACAATAGTCGAGTAAATCATCCGATTTTGATATAAGTTTGTGTAAATCGTTAGCGAATTTTACCAACTCAAGTTCACCGACTCGCCATACAATTCTTTTTAACGAAGCAATATCATTATTACTGATAGCTTCATTTAACGATACCTGGATTTTTTGCTCTCGATCAGAAAGATTTGATTTTTTCATTGTTTCGCTTGCTTATAATTTTAGTGATTATAATTTAAAGCATTATAATTTACGGAATTTTATCTAAGCCGTTCCTGCATTGCAAACTGATGTTTTATACATCAACTTATTCTACTTGGTAATATTGCTTTGCACGATACAATTTTTTTTTAACTGCAAAGCAACGCAGCAAAATATAAAGCTTAATCCAGCTTGGTAACCATTAGCAATTACGCGACTTAATACCTTATTTTCTGGGTGTTTATTATACCCGTTTTTTTCTGGGGTCAAATTTATCTCAGCATGTGAACTGGTCTTCTTGACTAATTTTGCCGCAGATAGCAATATGATTTCTCCATAAAAGTAGACAGAATTACCAGGATTATTAGTTAGATGAATGACTTATCAAATAGAAATAATATAACAAGGCTTAGCCAGGAGAAGCCGCAATTTGAGACTCACTATTTAAAGCAAAGTACTCGCTTTGAATTCGATGAGCGCTATTTGTATGAATCCTGGAACAGTAAATATTCAACCGGTAGCAAACACTACTTGCTTCACGACCTGTCACCAAAGTTAGCGCTGTGGCGACATAGAGAAGAAAACAGTGTACACAAACTGAAATGGGGATTATTTTTTACGCTATCGGCAATCATTGTTTGGTTCTCGATATATAACGCTAAACTACCATTACTTGCTCCAGTCCTGCTGACATCAGGGCTACTGTTTCTGGGCTTTGCGTTGTTTAGTATCAAGCCAAAATCATGGACTTATATCTATGACGACGATGGTAACTATGTAAGCTCTATTAGAATCAATCAAAACGAAACGGATAACATCAGGCAAAATCGAGAGAATTTTCAAAATCTACTGATCATTGCCATAGAAAAAGCAAAGCAAAAAGAATACTACGAATAGAATTAGTTCCTGACTGGACTCCTTGTTACTTATTAGATGGATTTTCATTTTTTGTTCGTACCTGATCTAACTGGATCGGGGTACTTTACATTGATGGGGTATAAAATGAATTATCTTACAATAGGCGAAGTCGCAAAACGTAGCAATGTTACGGTTGAAGCTATTCGTTTTTATGAAAAAAAATTACTGATATTGAAACCACACCGCACGACGTCTGGCTATCGCCAATATACTGCGGATACTGTTAAGCGTATATTGTTTATTCAGCGCGCTAAAGTCGTGGGGTTTTCGTTAAAAGAAATTCGGGAATTACTGTCGTTAAAAGAAATTTCCAATAGCCATGCTAACGATGAAAAAAGCAATTTAAAGGGAAAAATTGATGATATCAATAAGCGAATATTGGTGCTAAATGAAATTCGCAACGCATTAACAACATTGCACGACCCGTCTGATTCTTTACCAAAATCCACAGACAGCCCTATTCTCAACGCTTTTGATAACGTATAACATGTCAAAACCGCTAAATTTTTTGTTTGAATACATACGTGCTGTTTCGTATT
>QILK01000103.1 GCA_003233345.1 Gammaproteobacteria bacterium
ACTAATAACGTTGGTATCAATCAAATACATTTTTTACAACCGCACCCTCAATTCTTTCAAAATCCTCATCATATCCAACATTTGGCATACAAGAAATTACCTCTGTAAAACTTTTCTTACTTAGCCCTAATAAAATTTTCTCCAAAATATACCGGTGCTCCGCTTCAGCGCTTCTCCCGTTTTTCACCGCCCGCTTCTTAAGCGCGTCCACTATTTTTTTATCTAAATTTCTTACAATTAAATTAGCCATTAAGCACCTCCTTTACCATTGATATCAATGATAGCACGCAATAAAAATAATGCAATCATTGATATCATTTAAACATTCACAGAATAACGTTAATAGCCTACTTAATCATTAGTCAATAAATTAAAATTAGAAACGGATTAAGGAACGAAGCTAGCACCAGCTCTTTCTATAATCAATATCCACTATCAAATCCGACCGATTATCAACGATTACCTTGATCCCGGCAAATTAGTAAGCAGTTATCAAACTAGCTATAATTAGTAGCATCTATTAAGCCATCGGTGCAAAATAAGGCTGGTAAACTTATGAAAGACTGCAATCAATGCGGAAAATGTTGCATAAAGTATGGTAACGGTGGGCTATCGGCATCGGCTAGCGAAATTGATTATTGGGAAAATTATAAGCCGGAAATCGCTCGCTTTGTCAATGACGGAAATATCTGGAATGATCCCGAGACTGGAAAGCCATTGGAACTATGCCCCTGGTTAAGGAAGTTACCAAATCAAGATAAGTATTTGTGTCAAATATATAACAATCGCCCCGACGATTGTAAACTATATCCTGGCACCATTGAGGAAATGATAAGAGATGAGTGTGAGATGCTTGAAGCGCGCGACTTAGAATATCCAAAACAAGCACAAAAGGACCTGAATAGATTGATGGCAGACAGCCGTTAAGGTGTAAATAGAAAGTATCGTTAACGGATGTGGCACCTGTTTCACAGGTACCGGCATCAACTAGAATAGACAATGTGTACGGTTACTAATAAAGTCTATGGTTATAACAATAACCAATAGATTCAACATTAATAGTTCTTGCGGTTTCGAAGAAGGTAAGTGGTCGGCTGAAGTGCATATCTTGTTACAGGAAGGTATTTATTTCACGGGAAATGATGTTGAACTTTTACAAAACTTAGGCAAACCAATATAGGTGCTTACGATTGAATTGAGCTTGGTGTTTCCAGTGTATATTATGGTTATCGAAAAATGGGTAATGAGCGAAACGCGGAAAAACCAGATCGACTGCACGGTCGCAAACGATCAACTTGACGAATTTTCATCTCTAGTTTTTAAAATAAAAAATTATCTTGAGAAAACAGGATTTTATGTTTTTCAAAAAAGGTCTCTAGGTGTAATCATCCCAAGAGAAATAATTGGAATCAAAATTGTTTATGGGAAAAATGATGAAGGAACCAGATGAGTTAACTGTGAATCTTTTGATAAACCAAACAGTTCCCCAAAATAAGATAATGGGCAATGCGCCTAATAATAAAAAACCTGTAAAACCATACACGGAGTATACGCTTGCAGCCATTAAATGATTAATTATTCATAAGATCGATACTAAAATGGATAGCCCTATTACCCCCTTGTCCCCGCTAACGGAATAGGCAATAAAGTAGATTATGCTGATAGTAATAAAAAATATAGGCAAACAAGTAAAAAACAGGACTAGATAAGTCAACGGATGAGACCAAGGATTATCAACAGTGGCACTAATATTCAGAGAAAAAAATAAAATCCAAATAACCGAAAGTCCAAAACCCACAAAAAAAACTTACTTTTTTAAAGTCATGCGTTCACCGGTCAACGATAGTCATTATAAATAGGGAATATAAATGCTACGTTTATTGCCTTTGCCATCGTCAATAAATTCTTTGTACAGTTTTTCTTGTTGTATTAAATGACGCGGGACTTCATTGGCACACAAATCTGACTCACGACACGTCACAAAATTAAAAGTAGTCGAGGGCCTATGTTTGATAAACAGGTACGAGTTAGTATATTCTGGGTGTGAATAGATTCCTAAAAAAAGCCACCCAAAAACAGGCAGGCTTAATATTAAGCTGATACCAAGCCTGCGTTTAACTTTTTTCATATTTACTCTTAAACCATTATTTACATATATTCGAAAAACATATCACGCTGGCATAGAATGCCTCTGTTGTCGCTAATAACTTGGCACTAGTTAAAAAGTTCCACCGACTAAACTATAGTCTAGGCTATATTGTATTATAAATATCCGATCAGTCTTAGGCATTTCGTATCCGCTATCTATGCAACCCCACATATATATTTCTAACGACGGATTGGTGCTGAAGGGTTATTAATATAAAGCGATGAGGGACAACCTGATATACTCATGTAAATCAAGATACTTTTCATCCTGTAATTTCAAGATATCATGGCTAATTTCTTCAACATAATCGAGGATACTTACAAGTATTACGGCAATGATAGGGATTTACTGACTTTGCTCTTAATATATCGTGTATAAGTCACAATTGAGTGTCAGATAATACACTAATGCGTATTAGCAATTGTTTTTTTTATCTTCTAAATTTGATGCAATCATATTATTTTTACATTCGATCCATCACTTCAATCCCCAATAAGTCCAACCCTATTCTTAAAGTATCGGCTACACATCGGCTAAGTTGTAATCGGCTATCGCGAATCGTATCAGTGACGCCCTCCTTAAGCATCGGACAAGCCTCATAAAATTTCATATAGCTAGCCGATAATTCAAACAGGTAATTACAAAGAATGTGGGGATACGCCTCATCTGCAACTTGCTCAATCACGTCGTCGAATTTCAATAATTCTAGTCCAAGACTTCTTTCCTGAGGCTCCATAATTTCCACAGTGCCTTCCTAATGATAGTAGAACGCAAATGGCCGACGTGCATTTCCTTCGCCAAATTGGGTCCTGAGTAATCGATAACAATAGTTTTTGGTTCGGTTACAGGCTCAGCGCCTCGATTCGATTCTTTGCTCAATGAATTCAGTTGTTCGGCAATCCATGCTGATTTTAGATGAATATTAATAAAACCTGGTCCAGCAACTTCAACTTTCTCTGCAATATCATCGAGCGCCAAATAGGCTACTACTTGCTCGGCAAGTGCCTGCGGATTGGTTTTCATCTTCTTAGCGGCACCCATAACCCCATTGATTTGGTAGTCACCGAATTGGGGGTTACCACTGATTTTTACTGCTGCAGGGCAGTCTTTGGAAATTCCCGCCTGCTGCATAGCACGTCGCGCGTGGTCGCTAAGAATGGTACGTATTAACATTATAATTGCTCAGGAGCTAATTAAAATAAGTTGGAAAAAGTATCAAGAAAGTTAATCAGGTAGATGCCGCCACATACACTGGAATTCTGAAGAAAACCAGCCAGTGAGCAGTGAACACTTCTTTCGTCCTGTCCCCTCGACTTTCGTCCATCACGATAGTATAGCCATAGCTAATGTTACAAAACATTAACCTTAGGCTAATACACGCTACCTTAGGACCCTTATAGTTAGGAGAAGGAACCTAGTTTATGGCCTGATACGATTTCCATTGCGAATTATACTGTTAGTTATGATAAAGTAAATAGACTTACAGAAAAAAATAATGATATACCTCGTTATGAAATAAGCAAAGAAAATTTACATAATTTGAGGCCGATTGAATTAGGTCGACGTAACTACTTGTTTGTGGGTTCGGACCGGAATCGACGAGCCGCAGTCACGTTTTGCTCATTGATAAAATCGTGTAAAAATTATAAGATTAATCCTCTAGAATATTTGACTGATATCTTCACGCGGCTACACACTATACGTTTTCGCATTAACATTCTAACAATATTTTTTAGCATTGGATACTAGCTGCATAAATTCATGGTTCAAATAGATGAATAATACTACTCATACACCTTCTTCAGCGCATATAAATCGTGCTGTGGTTGCCGATACTAAAAAATTACATCTGACTCAGTTACCTATTCCCAGAATAGACTCCTGTGATCAACTTCTCATTCGAGTTGTGGTCGCAGGTATTTGTCGTACCGATTCCTTCGTTGCGACCAGACATATTCCAGTCAATAGACCCACTACACTCGGCCACGAACTCGCCGGTGTTGTTGTTGACTGCGGCTATGAAACAGACTTCAATATCGGTGACCGCGTTACCGTTGATCCAAGCATCCCATGCCAATCGTGTCACGGCTGTCTCAGCGACTCACAATGCTATAATCCAAAGACACTGGGAATCGATTGCGATGGCTGTTTTGCTGATTACCTACTTGTCACGTCTCATGTTGCCCATCACATTCCTGAAACAATGACACCGTTTGAAGCTGCCTATGTCGAACCTGTTGCCGCCGCGCTTGGTATCTTCAACACGGGCATACAAGCAAGTGATCGCGGATGTGTACTTGGAAAAAATCGATTCGCACGCTTAATCCGCAACTTGTTGCGTCATTATGATTTTCAGTGTTTGCCCGAGGATACCGCGCTCACTGAATGCTCTCTCGACTATATTATTGAGACAGGCCTGGATGCAAACGAGCTTGGGGCGGCGCTTAATGCGCTTATTCCAGGCGGAACCTTAGTCCTCAAAAGTCGTCACACCGCTTTATTACCCTGGAAAGCCAGGGATATGGTGTTAAAAAACCTTCGTGTTCATGCCGCCCTTGCCGGTTCCTTTAGCGAAGCCATTACGCTACTACAGCAACGACATATACACTTGCCTGAAGATCAGATTCGTGTCGTCCCTTTAGAAGACTACAAGCAACATTTACTGATAAAACCTGAGTCTGAAGTTCATAAGTCATTCTTCACTCTCAAGGGCAAGGGATGGCCAGCATGTGTGGATTAGTCGCGCTCTATAACGCATCAATGACGCTTAACGGAATGCGAGAAAAATTGACTCAAGCCCTGGCCACACTTACTCACCGTGGGCCGAACGAGCAGGGTTACTGGTTTAATGAAAAGGCAGAAATCGGGCTGGGTCATGCTCGTCTTGCTATCGTCGATGTCACTAACGGGCAACAGCCACTCGCAAGCGCAGATGGTCTGGTTCAGGTAATTGTCAATGGTGAATTCTACGACTATCAATCTCTGCGCAATACACTCATTCAACGTGGTCACATTTTTAGAACAAGATCTGATTCGGAACTGTTGATTCATCTCTACGAAGAACATGACGTCGATTGCTTAGAACATCTACGCGGAGAATTCGCCTTTGTGCTGTGGGATCAACGTCGCGCCAGGCTCTTCGCTGCCCGCGATCGTTTCGGCATCAAACCCCTAGTTTTCACGCAGACACAAAAAAATGAACTCATGATTGCCTCAGAAGCCAAAGCTCTGTTCGCCATGGGCATTAAGGCTAATTGGAATCATCACGCCTTCCAACACGTCGCCAGTCACCAGTATCTCAGTCCTGCGCAAACGCTTTTCTCAGGGGTACACATGCTACGCCCAGGCCACTATTTACTTGCTGAAAAAGGTGGCTGGCATGACACATCCTATTGGCAACTGAACTATCCCAAAATTAATACTAACTCGATAAATACAACCGAACGTTCGCAAAAAAAATACATAGAGCAGATTCGTTTTTTACTCGACGAATCCGTACGCGAACGCATTCAAGGTGAATTTCCAGTCGCGTGTTATCTGAGTTCGGGAATTGACTCCAGCGCCATCGCTGCATTGGTGAGTCGCTATAGCCACACGCCACTCACTTGCTTTGGTATTTCGTTTGACGAACAGGCTTACGACGAATCTCAACTTGCTGCAAACTTCGCATCAGAAATTGGTGCCAACTTTCAACCCGTAGCTGTTACAATAGACTCAATCATAGAATCGCTGCACCAAGCCGTTTACTACGCTGAGGGACTGTGCATCAACGGTCAACTCAGCGCCAAATTTCTACTCAGTAAGGCGGCTAATGCACAAGGCTTTAAATCTGTTCTGGTTGGCGAAGGTGCAGATGAACTTTTTTGCGGTTACAGTCATTTGCAGCGCGACTATCTACTGGCGCAAATTAAACACGGAAACAACCGTGCCGAGAAGCAACTAATCGCGCTCGAAGCTAATACAAAATTACAAAATGGAATCATGTTCTCAAACCAGAGCACGGCAGATATACCAACCGCTCTGGCGGCAAAGATCGAAACGGGGTTGCGCATGCGACCTTTTCTCCACCCAGATTTCCTACACGATAATCGCAAACGCGACCCAGTCCATGAACTTCTCAATGAAGCCAGTATCGCGGTTGAGTGCATGGGTCGAGACCCGGTCAATCAGGCCACTATCCTTTGGATACGCACAGCACTGGCGGGCTATATCCTAAAGACACTCGGTGACGGAACCGAAATGGCACATGCCATCGAAGGACGTGTGCCCTATCTGGACCACAAACTCTTCGAGCTTGTGCGTAATATTCCGTTGCAACACAAACTACAAGGCGGTGTGGCAAAACATATTCTTCGAGAGTCACTCACCTCTATTCTACCCAAGGCACTGTGTCAACGACCCAAGCGCCCATTACTCGCGCCGCCAATTGCTGGAAAGCGTGAATCCATTGGGTGGACGATGGCGCTTGATCTGGTGCACAGTGATTCTTTTCGTAGTCAACCCTTTTGGCAAACGGACTGTCTTGCTGGCTGGATGAGCAAGCTGCACAAACTCAGCGAAGCCGAGCGTCGAAAAGCTGACCCCATCGTTATGCTAGCACTTAGCACGCATGAGTTACAAACCGCATTTTCATTAAGCGATTCAGCATAACACCACTGGTTAGGAACCTGAAATGACAGTTAAAACGCATTGGCAAGAATTCTACGATGACAACCTGGCGGACATGTTGCTAGTTCGTAGCGATGAAACTGAGCTCAGGCAAACACTGGATTTCATCTGCAAACAGACCGAGATTGCACCTGGCGCAACGATATTCGATCAGTGTTGTGGTATTGGTAGTTTGTCGCTGCCACTAGCGGCACGTGGCTATCATGTTACGGCCATCGATCAAAGTGAACATTATATAGAAAGAGCAAAGAAAGCACGAAACGCACAGCCGGTAAACTTTATTGCTGCCGATGCAAGAGAGTTCACCTGCAATCCAAAATGCGATGCCGCCATTAATTGGTGGTCCAGTTTTGGTCATGCCGAGAGTGACTTAGGTAATTTACAAATGCTAACGCAGGCCTACGATTCCTTGTTGCCCGGTGGTAAATATATTGTTGATTACCTGCACTTGCCCGGCGTATTGCGTTCGTTTCAACCTCATGTCATTACTCGCAGGCAGAGAGTAGATGGTGAGTATATATTAATACGTGAAAGCACGATCAAACTACAAGAAGGTATCATGGAAAAATTGTGGTCCTATCTGCTACCGGATGGAAGCCGTGTCCAACGAGAAAGCCGATTTCGCTTATATATGCCTCAGCAATTATCATCAATGTTACTACAAGCCGGTTTCACGAATGTTGAATTGCTTGGCAACATTAGCGGTGAGCGTATTCACCTAGACAGCCAACGCTGCATTGCCGTGGCAAAAAAAGCGTAAAATGATTACGTCACAATTACCAGCCGACAATCAACAATGCCGACACGCCCTGTACCAGGGACAGGTATTCAAAACAGAGCCAACGCATGCTTCTCGATTACTTGTTCGCGATGTTCTGACGTTGCTAAGCGCTGAATTAGGCTGCGATGATCCACGCATCGCCCAGACGAAACTCGCAGCACAAGATTTTTTCCAACGCATTGGCCGGGTGCGTAAAATTCTTTTCCTTGAAGCAGGCTATCATGAGCACGTCCGAAATGTCATTGCTGCGCTGGGTTTTGATCGTGATCAAACGGCCTTCGATCCCATCCGGCTACGCACGATTATGCATCAGGGTCACCTAAACCCTGCTGCGGCACCTGTCTACTATCCGCACCGAGATACCTGGTATGCACACCAACAAGGAATCATCGCATGCTGGATTCCTTTGCATTACTTGCAGGCACATGAGACGTTTGTATTCGAACCCCAAAAATTTTCCACTCCTGTAGAAAATGACTCCGCATCTTTCATCTATGAAAGATGGGTCGAGGACGGATGGGATTTAAAAATTGGCTGGCAAAATGAGGATGCAGGAAGAAATGCTAACTATCCTGCCGCTAAACTAACGGCTGGAAATGAGTTCGGGTTTTCATGTAGGAAAGCTGAAAACCTGCTCTTCTCTGGGGCGCACTTCCATCGCACCTTACCCCAGGCAACCGGACTTACACGTTATAGTCTCGATTTTCGTATCCTCAATCTTGCCGATAATGCGGCAGGAATTGGTGCACCCAATGTTGACAATAAAAGTCAGGGTAGTGCGCTTGTCGATTACGTCCACCCCAGGTCGACATAATCGTGTCAAGCTACCTAACATATCTCGCTGAGCAGGTTCGTCGTCATCCGCAAGTACCCGCGATTGTTTACGAGGACGTTGTGATTTATTCATACGAAAGCTTGTGGCAACAAGTGCAAACGCTGGCGATTCAACTCGACGCGAAAGGCGTGTCCTTGGGTGATATAGTTGGTATCCACCTTAACAAAACGCCTGACTTCGTTGTCTGTATGCTAGCGATCTGGATGTGCCGCGCCGCATTTGTGCCACTGACCCCTGAACTTCCAGAACAGCGGCTTCAGCTTATGACAGATGAATGCCAGCCTCGTTGCATCCTCAGTGAGCAACCTGTTTCCTGGGCAAACCACTGTTCGGTGCTAGCTCCAAGTGCCATCGATGCATCAAAACACGGCACGATTTCACCCACCTTTGCTCAACAAAATAACGCTGACGATCTCGCCTATATTATCTATAGCTCAGGTTCAAGCGGCCAACCCAAGGGTGTAGAAATACTTCAACGAGGCCTCATGCCTATCATTAAGGCACAAATTGCGGCCTTTCGTATTCATCAGGGTTCACGGGTACTATGGTTACTCTCTCCTGGTTTTGATGCTTCACAAAGCGACATTGGCACCACTCTTCTCTCTGGTGCGAGTCTCCATATTGAAGATTGCACTCTCACCCAAAATCCACGCCGGCTTATGCAAGTTATACGTGATCGTAAAATCACTCATCTCGATGTGCCTCCTTCTCTCTTGCGACTCCTGGACGCAAGCGTCTGTCCAGCCAGTCTTAAGACTATTATAATTGGCGGAGAAGTTTGCAGCGCTAAGAGCATTAGAGCATGGGCCTCGCATTGTCGAGTGCTAAACGTATACGGCCCGACGGAAGCCACTATTTGCACTAGCATAATCGAGTGCGATAAAACCTGGGACAAACCCTTTATTGGTAAGCCGATATCTGGGATTCACTATCAAGTCGTGGCTAGCGACGAAAAGGACACAGGTGAATTGTACATCGCTGGCCCTTGCCTTGCGCGCGGTTATCGCAATCGCCCATCTCTAACCAAAGAACGCTTTGTTGAAATACACGGCGTGCGTTATTTTCGAACCGGCGATCGGGTACGCCTGCACGGACAATCTATTGAATTTATCGGACGCATAGATCGACAGATCAAACATCTAGGGATGCTAGTGGCACCGGAAGAAATAGAAGCAAAATTAATGGCCATGCAAGGTGTGCAAGAATGCGCCGTGGTGCAAGTGTTAGTGGGTGAACGCCATGTACTACGGGCCTTCTGCTCACTGCAAAATGTCTTGCCAAGCGATATTACGCAACAGCTTAAGAACAAACTTCCGCGTGCAATGGTTCCACAATTATTTGCAGTTGACGAACTACCACATCTACCTAATGGCAAAATTGATTTTGTCAGTCTCGCCAGCATGCACCTGGGGAGCATTGCAACAAAAACGAATATGGAATCAAGAATAGCGATGCTTTGGCAACAGGTGCTTGGTCCTCATTCATTCAATCCAGACTCTGACTTTTTTAGCTGTGGTGGCGACTCGTTGGGGGTAGTTGAACTGCTTATCGTCGCAGAACGTCAGGGAATAATCTTGAGTTCTGATCAAATATACCGTAATTCACGTCTTGCTGATTTAGCGCAAAGCATTGATAAACATTTTTCAGCAGGCCGCAGCAGTAGAGAACTTGAAAACTGGAGTCAGCTTCCGGCAGAACTCACCCTCCAATTCAAGCAACAACCAGAGCATCCTGAAAATATAGGTAACCGTATCTTGCTTACCGGTATTACCGGCTTTCTGGGCAGTCACTTATTTATTCAATTACTTCAACGCGGCAATGAAGAAATCATGCTTCTTGTTCGTGCAAATAATATCACACACGCATGGCAACGCATTGATACCACGCTAAATAAGTACAAACTATTATTAACGACGCAAATGCGAGCACGTTGTCACATCGTCCTGGGCGATTTACGCAAACTTCGTTTTGGGCTAACAACCTACGCATGGCAAGAATTAGGTGAAACGGTCTACCGTATTTACCATTGTGCCGCGGCGGTTAATCTACTTGAGCCACTTGAGTCGCTCGCTGAAACGAATATTGGCGGTTGCCAACGCATGCTTGAACTAATGAGCATCGGTGTAAAAAAAGAGCTTCACTATGCATCAACATTATCGGTTTTTGTTGGCAGCAACACACAAGGTCATCTGTATGAAGATGATGAACTTACATCCAGCACGCATCTTTATGGCGGCTATGCCCAGAGTAAATGGGCTGCCGAAAAACTCTTGCGTAAATGTCCTGATAAGATTGGAACGGTTTTCTTTTACCGTCCAGGGTTGCTGATCGGCTTAAATAGACAAAACCCAGGCGACTGGATCAATCTTTACATACGTAGCCTTCTTGATAGTATCGAAGCACCTGACCCTGGCTCGACAACACTTTGTGTCGACTTGACGCCTATTGACTATGCCGCCGCTGCGATTGCACACATTTCACTATTGAAAAATAAGAAATCCGCAACCTTCCACATTGCGAATGAACAGGCTGCAACGATGTATGAATTGCATGAAGCCGTACGATGCTTTCATTCTCAATCCAAAAATAAAAAAAACACCACGTTACAAACAGCTATTAAAAAACTCGCCGCCCACCGAAACGACGCAAGCAAAAAACATTGGCAACCTTGCGATTTATTTCTTGCGACCGGATTTAAGTTTGATTGCCGCAACACCCTTCACGCATTGAAAGACTCCAAAATTGATCTTCCTGCACCTGCTAATCTGTTACTTCAACGTTATGTGGAACAGCTTGCGCAGGGGTATGCAAGATGAGAGGGCTTGTTCTCGGAAAATTCATGCCGCCTCACACCGGTCATCAATACTTGATCGATTTTGCTCGCCAGTTTGTTGACGATTTAAGTATTGTGGTTGGCACACTGGCCAATGAACCCATTCCTGGCGTGCTACGTTATCAATGGATGCAACATCTCTATCCAGACTGCCGTGTTTTGCATCTGCAAGATGAAAATCCACAAGACCCATCAGAGCATGAGCACTTCTGGATGATATGGAAAAACAGTCTCGATGAAATTTTACCACACTCACCCGATTATGTTTTTGCTTCCGAAAGCTATGGTAAAAAACTCGCTGACGTTCTCGGTGCCAGGTTTATCCCTGTCGATCTACAACGACTCAGTGTCCCAATATCTGCAAGCGACATACGTGAAAACCCGTTACAACATTGGAGCTACCTGCCTGGCTGTGTCCGTGCACATTATGTCAAACGGATATGTATTTTCGGTCCTGAGTCTACTGGAAAAACTACATTGGCCAAGCAACTCGCTGAACACTATTCAACAATCCTTGTACCAGAATACGCCCGTACCTATCTGGAACAACAAGGAGGCCGGATTCAATCAACTGACCTGGTACAGATCGCGCATGGACAAGCCGCATCAGAAGATGCCCTGATAAAGCACTGCAATCGACTACTTATCTGCGACACGGATACCCTAGCAACCAAAATCTGGAGCCAGGAACTTTTTGGCTTATGTGATGAGGTGGTTAAAAAGATTGCCAAAGAAAGAAGTTGTGATCTCTATTTTCTCTGCAACATCGACGTTCCATGGGTAGGCGATTCTGTTCGTTACCTACCGAATAATCGTCTCGAGTTCTATAAACGGTGCGAGAAAACCCTCAAAACTAATAAACGATCTTATATTATGCTTAGTGGTAATCAGGATGAGCGTTTCAATGCAGCTATACAAGCGATAGATGATCGTTATTTATAACGATCAATTTAATAATTTAATTTCAAAATCTCGATTGCCACGTAGGTTGCTTGCTGATCATAAGGTTCTTTAGTTTTAGTAACGTTCGAGTTACTGATAGTCATGAAAGCTGAAGCGGCTTAATACCTCATTATGAAACGGATGCAGATTATAGTATTTCAGTGTGAAAATTTATTACTCTCCGACACATTCGCTTATTACTATTTTACTCCGGTTTCTGTTGCTTGGCATTGTCCAGTTCCATCAGTTGCGCCAGTTTCTCCGAGATCTTGATTTCCAAGCCCCGTGATACCGGTTGATAATATTTACTCGCCTGCAATTGATCTGGGAAATAATTTTCGCCCGCTACATAGGCGTTATCATAATCATGCGCATACTGGTAAGCGTGGCCATAACCCATTTCTTTCATTAACTTTGTTGGCGCATTTCGCAAATGGATTGGCACCTCCAATGAACCTGAAGACCTGGCCTCCTCCATCGCCCGTTTAAATGCGATATAAACCGCATTGCTTTTAGCCGCGCACGCCAGATAAACCACCGCTTGTGCCAATGCCAGATCGCCTTCGGGGTTACCCAAACGATGAACTACATCCCATGCATTCAATGCCAATTGCAACGCGCGAGGATCTGCATTACCGATATCTTCGCTGGCCATACGCACTACCCGGCGGGCAATATAGAGCGAATCACATCCACCATCAAGCATTCTGGCCAACCAGTATAAAGCGGCATCAGGTGCTGATCCACGTACCGATTTATGCAACGCCGATATTTGATCATAGAACAGGTCACCCTTTTTATCGAATCGGCGTGGTTCACCCGTAACTATTTGCTTTATTAAATTCTGGTCAACAAATCGTGTCGCGACTCCGTTGTCGTCAACCGGTTCTGTCATTTGCAGCGCCAGGTCCAGTAGATTTAGCAATCTTCTGGCATCGCCATCAGCAAATTCGACTAGCAGCGACTGACTGCTGGCATCAATTTTCAAAGTTTCGTTTTTATCAAACAAGTGACCTTGAACCCGCTTAATAACCTGTCGCAGATCATCTGTTTGCAAGCGATAAAGCGGGTAAACGCGGACGCGTGACAAGAGTGCGTTATTGACTTCAAAAGAGGGATTTTCCGTTGTCGCACCGATAAAGACTATATCCCCATTTTCGACGTGGGGCAGAAACGAATCCTGTTGCGCTTTATTGAATCGGTGTACCTCATCAATAAACAAAATGGTAGACCGCTGGTATTGCTCGCGATTTTTCCGCGCCAAATCGATCGCACCACGTATATCTTTTACACCACTAAGTACTGCAGATAATTGCACAAAGTCAGCGTCGGCGGGTTTAACCATTAGACGCGCCAACGTGGTTTTACCGGTTCCAGGTGGACCCCATAAAACCATCGAATGTAATTTTCCGGAAATAATGGCTGTATAAAGTGGTTTATCCAGGCCAAGCAGGTGTTGTTGGCCAATGACCTGATCAATATGATCAGGTCTGATTTGTTCTGCCAGGGGGCGGTATTCTGCCGGCATTACCTATTCATTACTGGTTTTTTCTTTGATTATTATTTTCGCTTTTTTTCTTAGCGAAGGATCCGTTACCACATCAACGCCTTTAGGCGGTTTGAATTCAAACAACGACTCCTTTAACTCTGGGTTGGTTTTTAATTCGCTAAATTCAATGGTGGTTACCTGACCAAGGCTATCTTTTACCGCCATTAACTTTAATGTGTCAGCAAAACCCAGTCTGACAAATTGGAATGAAGATTCGCCTTTTTTGGGTAACAGTTCTACCCATAAAATACCATCCTTCTTACCTTTTTCGATGATTTTGTATTCCTTTTCCAAATCGCCTGTATCGCTTAGCACTCTTGCAGGCGAGTTACCTACGACACCCTCCAGCGACTTAATCGTCACCTGCTCCAGGTCCTGATCGTATAGCCAAATTTTGGTACCGTCACTAACGATAACCTGCTTATCCGGTTTTTCATAATCCCAGCGAAATTTTCCTGGACGTGATAAATAGACCTTCCCGAATGACGCTTGTAATTCCTTGTTATTATTATCAACGACTTTCTGACTAAAAGCGGCTTCAAAGGTCTTGACTGATTTATGAAATGCTTTTAGCTTTTCAGCGCCTTCACCGGCATAGGTAAATGAACACTGCATAAATAAAGCAAACGATACAAAAATTGCCGCTGTTGTTTTTACCGGTTTTAACCCCGGCAGGCTAGGAATACTGATACTGAATTTCATAGTTTCTATTTCCAATCATTAAATTAAGCAAGCCCACAGTTTTCATAAGTGCGAGCCGGTTCCATGTTAATTAGTCCTTAGCGTCCAAATTAATAATGTTGATTCAATTTCAATTTGGCACCTTGAAATTAAACAAGGCATTTTGCAACTTGGGATTCGTTTTGATTTGTGTAAACTCAAAAGTACTTATATGCCCTAACTGGTCTTCTGTTTCGATCATTTTTAGTGTCCTGGTAAAACCAAGTCGTACAACCTTAAACGATGATTTATCCGATTTGGGTGCCAGCTCTACCCACCAGACTCCATTTTTTTTACCTTTATCGAGGATACGGAACGATTTACTCAGATCCTGTGTACCGCTTAAAATGCGCGCTAGCGAATTGCTTACCGGGCCTTTTAATTTTTTAACCGACAGTGCCTTCATTTCCGTGTTATATATCCAGATTTTTTTACCATTACTAACAATATATTGTTCGTCAGGCTTTTTATAATCCCAGCGAAATTTGTTGGGACGTAACAAATAAACTTTCCCGGACGATTCCTGTAGCTGATTCTTATTATCGTCGACTACTTTTTGGTGAAAAACAGCTTCGAACGTTTTAATCTGGCTTTGAAACGCTTTTAGCTTTTGCATCCCCTGTCCAGACATCACAGGTGAAAACAAACCTACAAATCCCACCAGGATAACAATTCGTAAAAAAATAGGCTTCATCAATATCATTCTTCTGGAGGCGGTGGTGCCAATACTTCGCGGCTACCATTTGTTTGCATTTCGCTGACGATACCTGCCATTTCCATCGATTCCATAATTCGAGCGGCTCTATTATAGCCTATTTTTAACCGCCGCTGGACTGACGAAATCGACGCTTTTCGTGACTGGGTCACCAAAAACACAGCTTCATCAAACAAAGGATCGGATTCCGAATCGCCCGATTCCGGCGACTCACCGGGTAATAGGGTCAGAGAATCGTTTTGCTCTTCAATAATATTGTCAAGATAGTCTGGATCAGCAAACTGTTTTATATGTGCTACCACCCGATGAACTTCCTGATCAGAGACAAACGCGCCATGGACACGTTTGGGTTGACCGGTACCAGGACTAAGATAGAGCATGTCACCATGCCCCAGTAATTGCTCCGCCCCCATCTGATCCAAAATAGTACGCGAATCCACTCTGGCCGACACCTGAAATGCGATTCGTGTAGGGATATTGGCTTTTATCAAGCCAGTAATCACATTGACCGAGGGTCGCTGGGTTGCCAATATCAAATGAATGCCAGATGCCCGGGCTTTTTGTGCCAGTCGTGCAATAAGTTCCTCGACCTTTTTGCCAACCATCATCATCATATCTGCCAGCTCATCGACGATAACAACAATAAAGGGTAGGTGTCCCAAGGTGGGGATCTCGCCGTCTGTTGTCGTTGTATCCTCGGGCATATACAGTGGATCAGGAATAGGTTCGCCTTTTTCTATGGCCTTGCGCACTTTTTTGTTATAGCCGGTAATGTTTCTGACACCGAGTGCCGCCATTAACCGGTAACGTCGCTCCATTTCACCGATACACCAACGAAAAGCATTAGCTGCATCTTTCATATCAGTAACAACGGGCGTTAACAGATGTGGAATACCATCATAAACCGATAATTCCAGCATCTTTGGATCGATCATGATAACGCGCACATCATACGCTGTCGCTTTATAGATTAAGCTTAATATCATTGCATTTAAGGCAACAGACTTACCCGAACCGGTGGTACCGGCGATTAACAAATGTGGCATTTTTTCCAGATCGGCAACCAGAGGATTACCGCTAATATCTTTACCCAAAGCCATCGTCAGAACCGATGACGCGGTATCATAACGTTCAGAACGTAAAATTTCGCTTAGGCTGATCAGTTCCCGGTATTCGTTGGGAATTTCCAGTCCAATCACTGATTTTCCTGGAATGGATTCAACAACCCGTACGCTAATTGCCGATAATCCACGCGATAAATCTTTGGCCAGGTTGGTGACCTGGCTAACCTTAACACCGCGGGCCAACTCGAGTTCAAACAAAGTGACCACAGGACCGGGATGCACAGCATCGACTCTAACTTCAATACCAAAGTCTCGAAGTTTAATTTCGACTCGCCGCGACATCGCGTCCAGCTCTTCTTCCGAATATCCGTGTTCTGACTCTTCAGGCTCATCGAGTAAAGCCAGCGGTGGCAGATCCGTTTCCACCGGTGAATCGAAGAGCAATACCTGTTTTTCTTTTTCAACACGTTGACTACTTTCAATTTTTTTCTTTTTTACTTTAATTTTGGGTTTTTGACGTTTTTTCAGCCGCTTCTGCTCTGCCTTGATCGCCCGTTCACGCTCTTTCCGTGCCTGCTTTGAGAGTTGGTGCTCGCGCATGCGATCCAACATTCTGCCAAAACTTCCAAAAAATTGTATGACCAAACGCCCGGTCAAATCCATCATGGTTAACCAGGATAAGCTGGTCAGCAAAGTGATGCCCGTCAGAAAAACTGCCAGCAATAACAGCGTTGCTCCCAGCAATCCAAAACCATCAAGCTGCTGTCCGATTATTTTACCCAGCGCGCCACCACTACTTTTCTCCGGCATGACCACGAACTGAATGGCAAAATGCTGTGTGGCCAATGCCGCGCCACTGGTCATCGTCACCACAAAACCCAAGACCCGCGCGAATAACGTACCCCAATTATGGTGCGACTCCGCCGATGGAATTCGGAATAACGACCAGCCGACATAAGCGATCATGATTGGTACCAGGTACGACAAGTAACCGACAAACAACAGCATCAGGTAGGCTATCCAGGCACCAATTTCACCACCCAGATTTTTGATGGCATTATTTCCGCCAGTACTATAGTTAAAAGGTTTATCGAGCGGCGTATAACTTATTAAAGTTACCAACAAATAAACTGCTATAAAAATAAACAACAGTAATACGCCTTCACGCACCCCTTTGGCTACATGGGCTTGCACAACTGGTGCTGATTCAGTTTCCTTTTTCTTCTTTTTTAATGTCTGCTTTTTTCGCTTTGCTTGCGCCAAAACATTACCTTTATTACAAAATGATCATAAATAATTAATAACTCGATAGTTTATATCATACTAGCGCGGCTTTTACCGCCGGATGCACCCATTTTCCAGACTCCACATTAACGCCATTATGTAAGCTGGGTACAGCATGCCAATCACCTTTGGCTATTAATTGTACGTATGGTAATAATACTGCAGAAAGTGCCTGTGAAGCCGTTCGGGGTACAGCACCGGGTATATTGGTCACTGCAAAATGCGAGACACCAAACTCCTTATATACGGGAGCCTCATAAGTTGTTGCTTTAGTTGTTGCAATACAACCCCCCTGATCGACAGCGATATCAATAATCACGCTGTTTTCCGGCATGTCTGCGACCATCTGTTCAGTGACAATGACCGGTGCACGTGCACCCGGAATCAATACTGCCCCAATCACTAAATCCGCCTGCTTTAATGACTCTGCAATTGAATCTTTGTACGGATACAATGCAGTGACATTATTCCCAATATTGCGTATTTTATCCAGTTTTTTCCAATTTTTGTCAAACACTGTCACATTTGCGCCTAGCGCAGCGGCCACTTTAACACTTTCCGTGCCCGCCACGCCTGCGCCTAAAACCACCACTTTCCCTCGGGTAGCGGCGGCTACGCCACCCAATAACACACCAGACCCACCTTGCGGCGAAAACAATAAATTACTACCAATTTGCCCGGACACCCGGCCGGCAATCTGGCTCATTGGCGCTAATAACGGCAAAAAACCATCTTCTTCGACGGTTTCAAATGCGATCGCAGCCAACCCGATCGCCTTAAGTCTTGTGGCCAAACTGATATTGGCAGCCAGATGCAAATATGAAAAAAGAATATGTTGTGGGCGAAGGTAATCAATTTCCACACCGACCGGCTCTTTGACCTTAACAATCAATTCACTGTCCGCGTAGATTTGCTCAGCTGTTTCCACAACGACCACATCAGCTTTAAGATAGGCGTTATCACTAAAACCACTGGCGAGACCAGCATTTTTTTCGATAAAGACCTCATTACCAGCACGAACCAAATCTGAGCAGGCTTCTGGTAACAGCGCTACACGTCCTTCCAATACCTTTGTTTCTTTAGGAATACCTATACGCATACGTCACCCTCTTACTAATGGCTTGATAAAACTACGGCTATTAACAACCACCATGCCTTATTTATTGTAGGATTAGTTTTTTGTCTCTTTACCCGGTAGTTGGCTTCTCGTAACATACCCCCATTCTACAAGCTTAGAAAACTGGAATCATTACGCCAGTGATCATTGTAATGTTTAAACATTTTTATGCAAAAGCTTCGCCGTTTTTGTGGTTTTTCCTGAAAATTGAAACCTTTGCGCACTAAATAGATCAAATCAGCTGATATTGGGACTTTTACGGTTTATTGGTACTTATTATTGGAGAGTAGTTCATGAGTGAAACAAAACATTCCCGACTCGTTATTCTAGGTTCAGGACCGGCTGGCTATACCGCAGGTATTTATGCTGCCCGCGCCAATCTGAATCCAGTTCTGATCACGGGCAAGGAAAAAGGCGGTCAATTAACAACCACTACTGAGGTCGATAACTGGCCCGGTGATGTTTCTGGTTTAAAAGGACCCGTGTTAATGGAACGCATGGAAAAACATGCTCAGCGTTTTGATGTCAATATTATTTTTGATCATATTGCCCAAGTAGATCTAAGTAAACGCCCCTTTGAGCTCACTGGAGATGCAAGTAAATATACCTGTGACGCCCTCATTATTGCCACAGGTGCGTCGGCAAGATACCTTGGCATTCCCTCTGAAACAGCGTTTAGCGGTAAAGGTGTCTCAGCGTGTGCGACTTGTGATGGCTTTTTTTACAAAGGCCGTAATGTCGCTGTTATTGGCGGTGGTAATACTGCTGTTGAGGAAGCATTATATCTTTCCAATATTGCTGATCATGTAACCGTTGTTCACCGCCGCGATAAGTTCAGATCAGAAAAAATTCTTGCCGATCAGTTAATCGAGAAGAGCAAAACCGGTAACGTATCTATCGAATGGAATCATAC
>QILK01000162.1 GCA_003233345.1 Gammaproteobacteria bacterium
ACGCCAGCTTTATAGACAAACGCGTAAGGATCTCGATCGCCTAAACCATTTACACCATTAAAAATATTACTGGCACGACCATCCCAAAAATTCCGATGGTTGAATACCGCGTTTATCACTGTTGGCGTATTGCGTGGTTCCACACGACGTGTGTTAATTCCATTGATTTGAAAACCCTCTGGATCTATAACAACTATGCCAGTGCTTAACGAAAAGTGTATGCCTAGTGAAGAAGCGACATCATTTGTGTCTCCAATTACAGTAGACGTAAACAGATTCGGATCCGACTTTACATGGAAGGGAAAGTCAGATTTTTTAAGGTGGTAATTCGGTCCTTTACCCGATGAAAAGTTTTTATCAGGATTTGGGCTTGCGTCCTGATTCACTTTGCGCAGCCCTGGATTAAGCTGATTTTTAGCTCGGTTATCAGCACCTGCACTAAAGTGACAGCTCGCGCAAGCTTGAATACCATCACTGCCCATTTGCATGTCCCAAAATAAGGCTTTTCCAAGTTCTATGACTTTCTTTTTATTCTTAATAAATTTCTTCAAATTAGATGGCTCTGGAACAGGGATCGTCTTAAGTGATGTAATTTCTGACCGAATTGTACGTGTGCCATTCTTAATACCTTCGAGAATCGATGGGGAAAGATCGGCGTAGACATTGAAAAAAGGTGATATAATAATAAAAATTAAAAACGTAGCTATAATAATTTTTCCTTTAAATAGTTTTAACACGTAAACCTCCTGTTATTGCTTTATAATTACTCAAATTCATTTGAAGTAATCGCTAATTAAATATTAGCAATAGAATATAAGCACCCTATCAGCTTTTAGTTGATCAAATAAAAATGGGGATAGGATTCTAATAACATCATTAATTCAGCCCCCTCCGCTAATTGTAAGCAGAAAATTAATCCCGTTCAACAAAAATTGACATTGGTGTTGTAATTGATTTTTCTTGCAGGGCTTGGTTTTGACTCGAAACTATGAGGGTGTCTCATGAATTTTTGAAACAGGGTGTTGATTTTATGGGTATAGTACAAGGCAATTGGAAAATTGTATCAGGTCCCACAGAAGGTTTTATAATGCTGGTCGCCATCACTGGGTTCGGATTGATATTTTGATGTTTGTGTTAATTCTTTGTAAGGTTGGCGAAGGACATCGAGAAATAACTTAGCGCTTGATGCCTCACCCGTTTCAGCACATGTGCGAATAACAGTTTCAATTTGATGATTTCTGGGTATGACGACAGGATTATGTCGCCGCATTATTGTTTGGATTTTTTCGGTTGGAACAGATTGTTCAATGACTATTTTCCGCCAATGATCAAAAGTCTGTCCGAGTTCAGTTTTTAGTTGCGAGGTTAGCGAGTCTGAGTTGAGTGATTTTGTGAGTAAATCAAAGGTGATGGTATAGTCCTTTTTAAGTAAGCAGAGCTGTTCTAAAAATGTATCCGGAAATTTCTCGTTGCCTTTTTGAACGGATAAAATTCCTAATTTACTTGCGATCATCTTTTGATATGCTTGTTGGTATCGATTGGGAAATTCTGTAATTAGTGATTTCACCTGTTTAATGGAATGGGTATTATTTTCATCAATAACAAGTAGCATACATTCGGCTAAGCATGCTAAATTCCATTGAGCAATACTTGGCTGATTTCCAAAAGCATATCTTCCTGTATGATCAATCGAGCTATAGACTGTTTTTGGATCATAGACGCCCATCATCGCACAGGGACCAAAGTCTATTGTCTCGCCAGAAATAGCAGTATTGTCTGTATTCATAACGCCATGTATAAACCCGACTCGCATCCACTCGACGATTAATCGAATTTGTTTTTCAATGATTTTATCAAGTAGTAATAAATATTTGTCTTCTTGGTCTTTACTTATTTCAGTAAAATGTTTATCAATAGCGTAATCAAAGAGTGTTTTAATCGCATCTAATTCTCTTCGAGCTGCAAAATATTCGAAAGTGCCCACGCGCAAATGACTTGATGCTACCCTGGTCACAACGGCTCCTGGGACAGCTTTTTCCCGGTAAACGGATTCTCCGGTGGTTACAACTGCCAGGCATTGTGTCGTCGGGACACCCAGCGCTTTCATAGATTCACTCATAATAAACTCTCGCACTGCCGGGCCGATGGCACAACGACCGTCACCTCCTCTGGAAAAAGAGGTAGGGCCTGATCCTTTTAGTTGAAGTTCCCACTTTTGATCTGACTGATCAATGACTTCGCCTAGCAGGTGAGCCCTTCCATCCCCAAGTTGTGGATTAAAGCTTCCAAACTGGTGCCCGGCATAGGCGAATGCAATGGGGTCTGATCCCGGTAGAAGTTGGTTACCTGAGAAATATTGCGCTAAAACATCAGCGTTATTTCCGATCTCTGTTGGAATATTTAGTTGCTCTGCAAGCTTCGAATTCCATAAAATCAGTTTAGGTTTCTGTACAGGAGACGGCCGCGTTTTTTCGTAAAAATGTGTGCCTAACTCTAGGTAGGTATTAGAAAAATTCATTGATTGACTTCCCGTATAGCCTGGTATGTTGATCGAGTAGGTGAAACACTAGATTAACATAGATAGGGCAAAATATATTTATTCATCGCTGTGAATTAACATACGCATGGAAAATCATAATTATTATACAAACTGATACATGAAAAACCCATGCTCGAACTATCTCACAATACAAACATCGCATTTGAATATTCTGAATCTGCTCAAGAATTTTATCTGCCACAAAGTAGCCCGGACTTCGCGTAGCGAACGCCGGGAAAACAAAAGTGACTAGGTGTAACCCTGAAAGCTCTCCACGAATTTTATGTTTTTTTTGCCAAGTTAATTAATCACTCAAGACCTATATTAAACACGTATACTAAGAAGGGAAGCCTATAAGACTTTATTTTAAAGCCCGAAAGCGTTTTCCGACTCACGAAGCAATTGGGGCTTTAGACTATCGGTGATATTGGCATTGCTTTTCCCGGCGTTCGCTGCGCGAATTCCGGGCTACGTTGCCGCGCCTATTCTTTGACCTAGGGTAGTCGAGTGTTCTTTGATCATATGCGAATCCCAGGTGACTGATGGGTTTGCAAATAACATGATGACGGTTGAGCCCATGTTAAATCGTCCCATTTCTTCGCCCTTGATCAAGTTAATTTGATCGGCGTTATGGGCGTAGGCTACTTGTGTTACTCGCCGGGCTCTCGGTGGCACCACTACCCCTGACCAGACAGTTTCTATTGAGGAGACAAACATAGCGCCAACTAGAATGAGCGCCATCGTTCCGATCTCGGTATCAAATATTGAAATAACACGTTCATTTTTTGCAAAGATACCAGGAATATTATTGACGTATTCCGGGGCGACACTAAACAAGCGTCCGGGGACATGAATCATTTCTTTGAGCGTTCCTGCAAACGGCATATGCACGCGGTGATAGTCTTTTGGAGATAAATATATGGTTGCGTAGCTACCCTGACTAAAGACGGCTGCCCGGTCTTCGAGCCCTCCCATTAACTTGGTTAAGGAGTAATAATGTTTCTTTGCTTGAAATATTTTATTTTGGCTGATTTTACCAATTTCGCTAATCGCGCCATCTGCCGGACAAGTAATAACATTGCGTGTGTTGTCAATCGGCCTGGCATCCGCTGCGAGTGAGCGGGTGAAAAATGTATTCATCGTCGAATAGTGGTCAATAACAGGATCCGCTGCTTCGTGCATATTAACACTGTGTTTTTTTATAAACCAGCGCATCATTCTTTTTAGAAAAGGAAAATGCTTGGATCGAGTCAAAATTAACACGATTCGCGACAAAAAATGATGCGGTAGCAGTGAAACTAAAAATATTTTTAATCTGATCATAATGATAATATTCTAAATCGAATCATTTTTTCTGGCTTCGTGCATGGGGCTAAATTTCCTATGGAATCATTGCAAAATATTGGATAATGATGCTATACGAATTAGCGATAAAACAAAAGACATACATTAGCGGAATCACACAAAAACATGAATAATAGACCGTCTATACGCGATCTGGTTAGTTGGGGTGAAAAGAAACTTATCAATAGCAAAGTATTTTTTGGGCATGGCACGGACAATGCCTGGGATGAGTCCCTATCATTGGTTTTGTTTGCGCTGGGATTGGATTATAGCCTTTGCGAACAGGATCTCGATAAAGCAATATCGCAAACTAAACGGGATCAAGTGCAGGCACTCATAAAGCAACGTTGCGATACGCGCGTACCGGCGCCTTATTTGACCAAGCGTATTTGGTTTGCCGGGATTGAATTATATATTGATGAACGGGTGTTAATTCCGCGGTCACCCATCGCCGAATTGATTGTGTCTGGATTTTATCCGTGGTTTGATAACGCTGTCGTGGAGCGCAAGTCACCGATAAAAATTCTAGACTTGTGTACGGGCAGTGGTTGTATTGCCATCGCTTGCGCACTAACGATGGAAAACGCGCAGATAACCGCGACTGACTTGTCGTCCTCGGCGCTCGAAGTTGCGCATATCAATGTCGAAAAATATGCGCTAGAGAAGCGGGTGACACTGGTTCAGTCAGATGTATATCAAGCGTTACCGGAAATGCGATACGACTTGATTATTTCCAATCCGCCTTATGTATCTGATCAGGAGATGGCGACCTTACCCACAGAATACAATTTTGAACCCGCGCTTGGTTTGCGCTCGGATAATAATGGACTGGATATTGTCCATAAAATTATAGACCGGGCTGCAGATTATTTGACAGAGAAGGGCGTGCTAATTGTCGAAGTAGGCAATAGTGACAAGGCTGTGCAAAAAGAATTTAAGCGCCTGCCGTTTGTGTGGATCGAATTTGCCAATGGTGGCCACGGTGTCTTTACCTTAACGCGAGAACAATTATTGTTGGATAACGAGTAGTTGGACGACAGTGATTATTCCAGAAAAAATAACATCTGCGTATCACCGATCGTAAGCGTATCACCACTGCTTAGCTCGTGCCGATCGTTGGCGTCCAGATTTTTTCGGTTGACCTTTGTTTTTTGATTGCCATCCAGGTGGGAGGCATAATATTTACCATCGCGGGTAGAAATCATTGCGCTGGTTTTCCCGGCTTGTCCTAATCTTACCATTGGATTATCGAGCTTGATGGTTCTGCCAAGTTTTGGGCCATTAGTAAATTGTAGCCAGCCTTGATGTATAGGACGTGTTTCAATCGCTGGTTCCGGGTTATCTTCTATCGGTACTTCGTCACGGATAAATTTTAGCGAATATTTGCCTAACTGTATAAGATCGTTGTGATGAAGCTCAGCGGACTCAACTTTTTTATCGTTGACAACTACCCCGGTTTGTTGATCTTCCGGGCTTCTATCATGAATAACAGCGTCTGCCCCCGCGACCTCAATAATGGCATGCAGGGGAGCGAGCGCAAGATTTTCTATTGCGATGTCGCAGTCATTTGAGCGTCCAATTTTGATGCAGTCTCCGGTAGGCTGAAATACTTTCAGCATCTTGCCTTTGAACATCAAGCTTAGTTTAATCACTCTGTTAATACCCCTTTAATGACCGCCCTGTAATTGCCAATAATAGCAGGCGGTTGCAGACAATTTATCGGTGATATAGGTAATTTCTTTAGTCCACACCCTTCATCAACAGGTCTGTCGCCTATTAATGAAATTATAGCAGCCGTGGCGATCAGGATTCCTTGTCGGGGTCGTTTTGCATGTGTCTATTTTTTTGTGGATTTATACGTACAGTTTTTATAGAGTTATCTTTAATTTGAATGATATCAATAGGGCAGCCATTGATCATGACACTGGTGTCAGCATTTGGGATCATTTCAGTATACTCCAGAATCAAACCGTTAATGGTTTTAGGTCCCTTGGTGGGCAATGATAGTTGTAATGCGCGGTTTATATCGCGTAGGTGCGCGCTGCCATCAATCAAATAGCTGCCATCATCCTGGGGCATAATATCTTTGCTCAGCGACGAAGGATCTGTGGTAAATTCGCCAACAATTTCTTCTAGGATATCTTCCATCGTGACCAGACCCTGAATATCGCCATACTCGTTGACCACCAGACCGACCCGGGTTTTTTCCCGTTGAAAGTGTAGTAATTGCGTGTTTAACGCGGTACCTTCGGGGATAAACAGGGTTTCATTGGCCAGTTCTAGCAGATCTTCCTGGTCGAAGTTTTCTTTTTGCTTCATTTTCAAGACATCGCGTAAATGAATAAAGCCGAGAACATTGTCAATTTCACCTTGGTATAAAGGTAATTTGGTATAGGAACTAAAGATAAGGGTTTCTTCAATTTCTTTCCATGAATCATCTATGTCTATTCCTGCAATTTCATTTCTAGGAATCATGATATCTTCGACAGTCACCTTTTCAAGATCGAGAATACTGACCAGCATCTTTTGGTGACGCCGGGGTATCATGGCGCCAGCTTCATTGACAACGGTGCGTAATTCTTCGGTACTGAGAGACAATGAATCCGAATCCTCCGTTCTGACATTGATCAACTTAAGGAGGCCGTTAGCGACATAATTAACGCTGACAACCAGCGGCAATAATATATTGAGTAACGGTTTGTAAATAAAGGCGGCTGGAAAAGCAATGCGTTCGGGTTTTAGTGCGGCCAGCGTTTTTGGCGCTACTTCGGCAAATATCAGGATAACGAGCGTCAGCAATATCGCACCGATGGTAATGGCAGATTCGCTGGACATATGGCCTTTTGCTAACTGCATGGCGATTAGGGTAGTCAGTGATGAAGCCATGATGTTAACAAAATTATTGCCAAGCAATATCAAGCCGATTAAACGGTCGGGTTTATCCAGAAGGCTTGATGCCCTTATGGCGCCCGGGTGTTTGGCTTTGACGAGATGCTTTAACCGGTAGCGATTTAAGGTCATCAGACCTGTTTCGGAACCGGAGAAACAAGCAGAAAGCACGACTAATACTGCGAGCGCACCGAATAGTATGCCAAGGGGTAACTCGTTCAATGAGTATAAGCTCCTCTGTTGCTTATAAAAAATTAACCTTGCTGTATGCTATCAAATTTCGATATATGTTTAGTGGTTAGTTAGCCAAAAACAGTGCGACGGAACTATCGCCACAGTACGATAGGTTAGTTACGATGTAGAATTAATTCCAATACAGTTTTTGTACCAATAAAGCCTAATAGTAATATAAAAAATCCGGATATGACCCACGGCATTGCCGAACGTACGCGCCAGCCATAGTGCCAGCGTCCCCACAGTGAAATCGAAAAAAGTGCCCAGGCAATTGCTGATAACACAATTTTATGGGTCAGATGCTGTTTTTGCAGGTCGCTGATAAAGGTGGTGCCAATTAGCAGTCCGATGGTTAATAAGATATAGCCGATACCAACGATGTTAAAAAATAAATGTTCCATGACTTGAAGCGGGGGAAGCAATTGTACAATTCCACTAGGATGATGATTATGAAGCTTTCGATCTTGTATTGACAGTATGATCGACTGCACCATCGCGATGGTTAATACGCTAAATGCAGTTATCGTTATAAAGATATGGCCTTTTAGTTGCCAGGGTGTGCCCTGTTTAATAGATAACGAAGATGATTCAATAAAAAAGTCCAGACCAATGCAAAGTATTGCTGCCGGGAACAGAATAATGGCCAAAAATTCTACTGGTCGTTTAATAGAGGTAATCAGAATTAATAGCGCAATTATCCAGCTGACCAGCGATAATGCTTTGAATATACCGAGGTTAATACCCTCGCCAGCATAGATGCCACGGTAAAGCAGGAGTGCATGCAGGGTAACAGCTAATAATCCGGCTATCCAGAACTCGATCTTCTGTTGCTTATGAATGGGTTGCTTGGTGATAATACGCCACAATAATAAACCGAATACCACGCCATACATAAGAACACTAAGAATTGCCAGTACGCTATTTATAGTCATAGATAATTAATATTATATCGTTTGCTGTTAATGATTAAAATAGCTGATAAATATTGAATACTGTAAGGGCTAATGATTAAATCTGCAATTACCCGTTTTATTGCCCGTTAATATTGTATAAAAAATAGTCATAAATTGTGTTTAATTAGCTGATGAATATAACTAATCTGTAAAACATGATTAAAGTATTAACTTAAACATAGCAATATTTTTGTTTTTTTACTAAGCTTATTGAAATCAAACGCTTAGTATTTTGTGGCCAGGATGATGACTCGGGCAAGAGTTAAAACACATATGAAGATTCAAGTATTGGGTTGCAGTGGAGGCATTGGCGAGAGCTTAAAAACGACTTCGTTTCTTATAGATAACGCCATATTAATCGATGCTGGTACCGGAATCGGAGAGCTTCCGCTAGATGTACTGCGGGGAATAAGAACGATATTTATTACCCATTCACATCTGGATCATATTTGTGGTGTTCCTTTACTAGTTGATACTATTTTTGATAGTCTCACTTCGCCTTTGACTGTCTATGGTTTACCAGAAACCATCACTGCCCTTGAAAACCATATCTTTAATAACGTCATCTGGCCTGATTTCACACGCATACCTAGCACCGCTAAACCTGTTCTAAAATTAAATAAAATTAAAATAAATCAAAAGGTTAAAGTTGGAGGCATTGAATTCGAACCGATCCCCGTCAACCATATTATTCCGGCGTGCGGTTATCGACTATGCGGTGAACAGGGGGTGGTTGCTTTTAGTGGTGATACCACCACCACGGACCTGCTCTGGGATACGCTAAATAACGGACCCAAGGTGGATTTGATGGTAGTGGAGGCTGCATTTCCAAACAGTGATATTAAATTGTGCAAGTTAGCTTATCATTATTGCCCCAAATTACTCGCAGAAGATTTAAAAAAGTTTAAATATTTTCCCGATATTTACCTGACCCACCTGAAACCTGGCGCAGAAGCAACAATCATGGACGAGTGTGTCAAGGCAATTTCCGATCGAAAGCTGATTCAATTAGTCGGTAGCGAAATATTTCATATATAATGTCTCTTCCTGAAGGATTCAGGCGGAAGGGTTCTGGAATTCAATTCTTTGATCGGAAATCACGGTAATACCAGTAGCCTGGCCAGGATTTTTGCGACGTTAATACCGGCAATATGTTACAGTTTGTTCTGTTTGGAACCAGAGAAAATCTGAATCATTAATAGAACAGACAAGCTAGAAACACTAAAACAGTAAATGACAAAAAATCATTAGAGAAAAACTCAATGTTTGATAATTTAACAGATCGTTTAGGCGAAGTAGTCAAAAAAATGCGCGGCCAAGGTCGCCTGACTGAAGATAATATTAAAGAAACGCTAAGGGAAGTCAGAATGGCATTGCTGGAAGCCGATGTCGCGCTTACAGTCGTTAAAGACTTTATTGCCCGGGTCTCAGAGCGGGCAGTGGGACAGGAGGTGATTAAAAGTGTCAGCCCTGGCCAGGTCTTTATTAAAGTGGTTCAGGATGAGCTTATCCATTTGATGGGGGACGAAAATACCGGTCTGGATCTAAATGTACAACCCCCAGCGGTTATTTTGATGGCAGGCCTGCAAGGCGCGGGAAAAACCACAACCGTTGCCAAATTATCACAATATTTAAAACAGCAGAAGAAGACGACCATGTTGGTTAGTTGTGATATTTATCGTCCAGCGGCGATCGAACAGCTAAAAACATTGTCGGCGCAAGTCGATGCAACTTTTTTCCCGAGTGCTATCAATCAGGACCCGGTGAAGATAGCAAAAAAAGCGATTGCGGAAGCAAAAAAACAGCATATCGATGTATTAATCGTTGATACCGCAGGCCGGCTTCATATTGATGATGAGATGATGTCGGAGATCAAAAATATTCACAAGGCAATCGATCCCGTCGAAACACTGTTCGTTGTTGATAGCATGACCGGCCAGGATGCGGCGAATACCGCTAAAGCGTTTAACGAGGCATTGCCTTTAACCGGCGTGGTATTAACCAAGACGGATGGTGATGCCCGTGGTGGAGCGGCACTGTCGGTTAGAATGATAACCGGAAAGCCGATTAAATTTATGGGTGTCGGCGAGAAAACCGATGCACTTGAAGTATTTCACCCTGACCGTGTTGCATCAAGAATTTTGGGTATGGGTGATGTGCTTAGTCTGGTAGAAGACGCGCAACAAAAAGTAGATCAGGACAAAGCCAAAAAACTTGCCAAAAAACTTAAAAAAGGTAAAGGGTTTGATCTCGATGATTTCCGCGATCAAATGATACAAATGACCAATATGGGTGGCCTGGCTAGCATGATGGACAAGATCCCCGGATTGTCAGGGGTACCGCAGGCAGCCAAAGCCAAAATCAATGACAAGCAAATAGTGCATACGATTGCCATTATTAATTCGATGACACCCAAAGAAAGGTGTTTTCCGGCGCTAATTAAAGGCTCGCGAAAGAAACGAATAGCGGCAGGTAGTGGATTACAGGTGCAGGATGTCAATCGTTTGCTAAAACAGTTTATGCAAATGCAGAAAATGATGAAGAAAGTTTCTAAAGGTGGAATGAAGAATATGATGCGATCCATGCAGAATAAGTTTCCGGGCGGACAAGGTGGTCCAGGCGGCATGCCTTTTTAGTGATCGTATTACTAACCGACTTTTCCAATCGTGATCCCTATATTGGGCAAATCGAAAATGCGATCGCCCGTATCGCGCCCGATGAAAAAGTGATTAACCTGTTTTCAGCACTACCGGCCTTTGACATTCAGGCCAGTGCCTATCTATTACCAGCCTATCGGCAGGAATTTTCTAAAAACACAATATTTCTGGTAATCGTTGATCCCGGTGTTGGCGGATCAAGGTTGCCAGTGATTGTTAACGCCGATAGTCAACTTTGGATCGGGCCTAACAATGGTCTGTTTAGTGTTATTTGTAAACGTTCCAGTCGGGTAGACGCTTGCAGTATCTGCTGGAAACCAAAAACTCTGTCTTCAACTTTTCACGGGCGGGATTTGTTTGCGCCGGTGGCGGCCATGTTGGCAACCGGATTAACGGTAGACTCAGAGAAGATAGCGGTAGATGATTTAGTAAAAGATAACTGGCCAGACGATTTACATGAAGTCGTTTATATCGATCACTATGGAAATTTAATGACCGGTGTCAGAGCATCTTCGGTAAAAGCAGATGTGGTTATCGAACTTGGGGGCAAGTTAATTTACCCACCGGATATCAATTCTGACCAACCGGCTGGAAGCCACACCTTTTCCGATGTTCCGCAAGGCCAATTATTTTGGTATCAAAATGCCAATGGTTTAGTTGAAATTGCTGCCAATCAGGGTAATGCAAAAAATTTACTTGAAGCCAGGATTGGACAGTCAATAACATTTAAAACCTAGTTTAAAATTAAGCTATTTTTTCTTCAAAGTACCATTAATCAACACCTTATAGCAAAATTAACTTTTTCATATAATGCGCAAGTGCCAGCAAAAATGGTATGATTAGAGCAGTCGGTGTACCCAATTAAATAAAAGAAAAAAATCATGGCTGATTATAAAACTAATTGTCCCCACACTTCTGACCATAAACCAAAATGCGTTTGCAGGCATGTCTTTGCCGGATTATCCGAACAGTATTATCGATTTTTTAATGGCCAATCACACGAATACGACCTGGTGTGCAATCAATGTAAAAAATATCTGGATCGCATCAGAATAAATATGAAAAAAGTATGTCATACCTGTTTTGAAAAAATTGAGAGTGATGGCGAGTTTGTAAAATTTTTAGGGGCACCGGAAATAACCAAAAACTCCGGCAAGCTGAGCTTCGAACATTTGCGCACACCCGGGCCGATTATCGCTGGCAGATCAATACGTGCGATCCAGCCTATTATTGGCGTCGGGGGTTCTAAATGGGTAATGGTTGATAGTACATCGGCGGTATCCATTCTTGATTTGGAAAGTTTTACATTGGTGACAGTTACTTTTCTTGATTTGGAGAAAGTGAATCTAAATGGAAAGATTGGTATAAAAGTTTCGGCAGACGGCCACTACGCGGCCATTGTTAGTCGGGTTAATAGAATCGATGGTGAGCGCGATAGTAATAAAGGCGTTGTACTGGATTTGCATTCCGGTCTGGAAACCATGGTTCTCGACCGAGGTGACTACTATACCGAGCTCTCAGAATTTTCGATCGCCTTCTACGATTATAATGACAAGGTGTATTTGGTGCATGCGACTGACTGGAATCGACTCGATGTTTCCGATCCGGCAACCGGCGAGTTGGTCACTGAACGTAGTTTTAAACAACGCCCGAAGGAAGCTTGGCGTTTCAAATATAAAGCAGGTTCAGAATTTTACGGTAACCTTATCGTCTCGCCGTCTAACAAGCGTATTGCCGATTTTGGTTGGTGCTGGGGACCCTACGGGGCCTTATCCTCATGGAGTTTACCTGAATGGCTGGAAAAAAATGTATGGGAAGCGGATAACGGTCCATCCAAATTTGATATGAACAGCTACCAGTATTACTGGGATGGGGCGGTATGCTGGATAAATGATAATACTATTTGTGCTTGGGGAATCGGTGACGATGACGAAAATCTGATTGCCGGTGCGATGATCTTTGATGCCAGGAATGGTAAACAGCTTAGCTGGTTTCCGGGGCCAGGCCCGAGTTTATTTACTTATGATCAATATTTATTTACCACTGAGTTAGAAGGAAACTCTACCTCTGTCTGGGATGTGGAGTCCGGTAAACGTCTACACCAAGAAGCCGACTTCACACCAAACTGTTACCATCACGGTAGCCAGCAATTCCTGACCGCACTTGAAGATGGAAGCTTTATAATAAGTTATTTAAGCAGCCCTGATTAAAGCGAAAGCAAAAACTACAAGAAAGAAAATCCGAAAGTCCCGTCCGGTGTCGCGATCAGTCAGCTAACTCAGGTTGCATAGTGTATTCAAGGAAATGTTAACCGCACGTACTGATTTATTTTGGTGCTTAATCGTACTTACAAATATTTGTGTGACTCTTACCTCAAATCCATCACTCGTTAGTACTAACGTGAAAACTATTGTGCTTAAATTCGAATGGATTAATCACAGATCTTTAAGCAAGGAGTCGCAATGAAAAAAAATCGTTTTGTTAAATATACTTTACCTATCTTTTTTTTCTTTTATCTTTTTATATTAAGTGCACACGCAAAAATATTTACCAAAGTTTACTATGTCAAAGTCGACCATATCGATAAAACTGCGTATATGTTCGACAACAATTTCAAGAAACTAGTAGACAGTGCCTATGTTCCAAACACCAGCATGGAGATTTTTCCGAGTGGCAAGCCCTATTGGTATCTTGGACTAAAATCGGATGTTATCAGAAAAAACGGCGATGGATCCATTGACGTTGTGACGCATGACCCCCGGTATTATGAAATGAATCATCATTTTGTCATGGCCTACGGATCTGAAAAAAAACCGGCTACGGATGAGTGTGGGTTTTCCCGGCCAATCGCAGTGGGCAGTGAAATGACCAGTTTTAGTTTTCCAGCGGGTTACGCCTATAAAATGGATGGAGGTGTTCTTACCGGCGGTAGCTGGCACTGGAGCAACCCGGCTAAAGTCCCAACCAGCGAAGATATTTATTTGAGGTTTATCGCTACTTTTGATGACAGCCCTAAAGGTTATAAAGATGTTAATGTCAGCTGGATCGACATGGTTCCATGTAGTTCAACATTCGCCGTCAAATCCGGGGAATCAGAATACACCGGTCCCAAACAAGTAGCCAAAGAAGATATGCGTATTGTGATGGTTTTACCACACATACATGATCACGCCAAAAAATTTGAATTACTGCATAATGGTAAAAAACTTAGAAAATTCAAAATCGGTTATCAGTCAGTGCCCGTGGAACACAACGTTGCCAGTGGAGGTTTGACACCAATACATACCGACAAGGACCACTTGCCCGCTGATGGAATGCCAGTATGGAAACCGGGTGTCTTTGGAAAGATCATCAAGAAGGGGGATTACTTAAGTGTTAAGGGTGAATTTAAAAATCCACATCCAAGATCTATCGATAATATGTTAATTGCTCTTATATTTTGGGAACCGGTTAAAAAATAAATGTTAAAGAGCTGTTACATGGTTGCCCGGAGTTTATTTTTTCTGGGCACATAATTCTTATGTTGCTATAGGACTTTGATATTGAGCTAATATAGGTGATACTATATGGAAAGTGGGCGTGCTATAACACGTCCGTTTTCTACCGAATAATAGAGTTATACCGTATGAATCTAGCTAAACATAGCGCACCAGGAAAAGATGCTGTTATGCCAAGAGCGCTTGGCTATGGAAGAACTAATAAATGGTGTGATTCTATGGATTACGAACTTATTCAAAAAAACAACAGTTATACAGTAATGAATAGGTGTGATATCGCAGATGCACTTCGCAAGGTTTTAGCAAATGCGTAACAATGCACTCGTTTGGACGCAAACTACGCTGCGCTTCGTTTGTGCCGCACAGCTTTGTTGTTAAATGCAATAATTTAGATGTCTTGGAAAATTGAAAAAAGGAAAATAGGCAGGGCAGGCGGAAAATTTCAGCGGAATGCGCGCCACAAAGAGTGGGATAAAAAATATGGAGAGGGTAGCTGGGAAATAGGTTACGTAATCGATGGGGAGTTTGTGGATCAATATACTGCCATAGATTCAGTCTACTATCAGAGTTATGTTAAACATTTTGAACAACACCTAGAAGATCTTAGTCAGCTTATTAAACTTGCGAAGGTACTAAGAAATCCACACGCTGAAGCAACAACTGGAGTAGATTTGCAACTCCCGGCGATAATTCGATATCTAAAGGAAAACGGGTTAAAATTAGAAGGGAAAGAAGTAGTAGATATCGGTAGTTGGCAAGGGCAGGCTTCTCATCCAATTAGCGTAAGGTTAAGTCCGCTTCATATTAAGTGTTGCATTCAGCCGCGTTGGACATTGGAGAAGTGGTGGCAAGAAGAGAAGTGTCTGGCAGTATGGGAATAATTGCATTTAACGGATAGCGGATATCCGGGACATCCTGGAATCATAATGCTCGCGAAACTAAAATTACCAAATAAAAATTGAATTCATGGGACACCCACATAATTTCGAATCAAAGCCAGGCCCAGCAAGAAAAATCAATCACAATACCAATGTCAATTTTTGTTGAACGGGAGGTAATTTTCTACGTACAATTAGTGGGTGTCCCTGGATTACTATTTGTCATCGTTTATTTTTACCCTTGAATTGATCTGAAGACTATTCCTTACTTGCAAGACGGTGAAGTAAAATATCTTCAAAGTTTTGTCGTGAATCAATAACTAATAACACATAAACGCTTAATTCTGATATACGATAAATTATTCTCCAAGGTGAGACAACTAATTCCCGATATTGTAAAATTCCTTCTTCTTTGAGTTCTGGAACAATGCGCCCACGTTGTGGAAAATTACTAAGATTTGATACTTTGGTTTTTATTTTTTTTAAGTTATCCTTTGCTGCTATCGGATTGTCAGAATGAATGTATTTTATAATGCTAATTAGATCCTCTTCGGCAGCGCTAGCCCAGAATACCTCAAATTTATTAGCCATATTTTAACGGCCTATTAATTTTTCTAAATCAGAAAGTACCTCACTTTGTATTTTTGATTTTCCACTACGAATATCCTCTTCGCCAAGAGATATAAGCTTTAGCATACTAATCACATTACGCATATTTTCATAACTTTCCGGATCTTGGAGCACGGCTTTTGCTTCACCATTTTGGGTGATAATGATGGGTCGACGGGTTTCGTTTACTTGCTTGAGCATATCGGCTGCTTTTGACTTTAGATAGCTTATGGGTTTGATATCTGTTGAAAATTTCATAATAGTTCCTCCAGTCCTTTTATAGTACCATATTATGACTGATAATCAAGGTGGGGATCTCTTTGGTGTGTATTCACCCTGACACAGGGATTTGATATTCCGAGCTTACTTTCCAGACCTTCTGTTTCAAATCCGGAAAACGGACATTGGTATTGTGATTGATTTTTTTCCATTTGGCTCGGCGCACTGGGTGTTCCATGAATTTATTGCTTTTGTTATGTGTTTTTATACCTGAACCCTTGAATTTGATATTCTGAGTGCCTAGTTGAAAAAGGCATTTTGTGTCTCTCCAAGAATTCCTTGGTGAATTCTGGGTAGTCAAGATAAACCTCCTGAAAACCATTTTTCACAAACATTTCCCGATATTCATCTTCATTCCGGTTGTACACTGGTATTTTTAAATCTTCTTTTAGTGCCATATAGCCAGTTTGATAACTGTCGAAACCAGAAAAAACATCACCACCTGAATTTTCTTCTATGAAGCGCGGATTGAATACTGCAAAAATTACTAAACCACCGGGTTTAATAATGGATGAGATACTATCTATAGTTGATTCAATATCCATAATAAATTGAAAAACCATAATTGAACTTACTAAATTGTATTTCCCACCTTTTACCATCTCTAAATTTGAGCTGGTTATAATTACTTCTGATGATGTATTGAGGTTAGCACTTTTAATTAACTCATGAGACTCATCGTACCCAGTTACACTGAAACCTATTTGGGACAGCTTTCTACAAAACAATCCACCACCACAACCATAATCAAGTACATTGTTACCACTGGATTCAGGGAACTCAATGTCTATACATTTCAAGATAGACGGCCATGCAATACAGATATTGTCTGCAGCACACTCGGGGATTTCACCCTCGTCCCAAGACCCTCCAAATACATCTGCAAGTTGATTCCATTGATTCATTACTATTCCTAATAATACGAGAGTTTGGACATTTTACGACTCACCTCAAGACGCATAACGCTAGCCGATACACTAAACAGATCAAATTGGCTAAATTCAAGATTTGGCGCCTTTCCCTCTGATGAGAGCGTGTTAGGGCTATTTGTTGGTAAGAGCTCTAGAAATCATTTGCTCAACAGATTTATTTGCATTTAAATATATTAAGTCGATACTAGGGTGCTGTAATTTAAATACTCTAAATATCTCATCTGCAAATGCTTGACCGACAGTATCCACATTATCAAAATCAAATACTACTGTTTTAAATTTCTCTACTCTAACTAATAACCTTTTAGCTTGTGAGCGTGAAATAAGCTTATCATCACCGTATTGTGTCAACCGTACTGGCACAACTGTTTTCGTGAATCCATAATCATTATCGGATGTAAAGCTATCGAATATCTGCTCAGGTGTTCTTGCAGCATGATTTGATATCTCCATAAATACACCAGTACCAGATTGAAATCTCTGTCGTTCTAAGATCCAGTCTTCTACTTCATCATACTTATGCGAGAAATATACATTCTCGGATAAAATAGCAAAGTCATCAAACATTCGTGAACTAAAAAAGATACCTTCACCGGTATGATTGTCAGGATCAGTAGTTAATTTACCTTTAGCCAGCTCAAGGACTGAATGTCTTTCGTCAAGCAACCCCAGTTCTCGCTGAATCTTTTTGAAAATACCTTCGCCATCATCATAAATTACAATCTCAGTAGTCGTGGCGGTTTTGGTAACCTGAATGTGTACTTGGTTGCCTGTGGAATGGTCAATTGCATTGTTTAATATTTCAGTAAATCCGTAGTGCCAAATATCAATAACATTGCTTGGTAAGTCACTAACAAATTCAGCTATATCTGTTCTCCAAACTATATCCTCAGCTAATGAATTATCCAAAGAATAGGTATGCTCCCACTTTACAAGTGGATGTAAAATATAGCGTCTGCTTCTGGTAGAACCATGTACTAAAAGTGCATTTTGCTCTACTAAGCGCTTAATATGTTTATTAACGGCCTGCCTAGATATATTAAAAGCATTAGAGGTCAGAGCAACAACATCGTTCGGATGGTGCTCAACATTATCAAGTATGAATTGACGAATTTCTTCGCCTCTTTTTCGAATACCGACCATAAATCAATAGCTTATTACTTTAGCAACCTTATAAAGAACATTGTCAACCTTATATGCATTTTTGTCAACCTTATAGGTGCGAATTCATGAGACACCCGCATAATTTCGAATCAAAGTCTGGCCCAGCAAGAAAAATCAATCACAATACCAATGTCGATTTTTGTTGAGCGGGACTAATTTTCTACAGTTTTGTTATGCGTTAACTAGACTTAGCGATTTCTCCTTTTTTGAATTTCACTGTCTTCCGGTTTAACCAATTTGGCTAAACCGGAGAGGAGAAGACCCAAGTATCAAGACCATAAACTCGGCGTTAGTCTCAATAAAAACAATAAGTTAAGACAAAAATTTGCAAATCTCGAAAGTAATACTATAATGGTATTACCTTTTAATTTGGAGCATTAAATTATGCGTGTCACCACAAAAGGACAAGTTACTATCCCAAGAAATATTAGGGAGAGTTTGGGCATAACACCTGAAACTGAAATTGATTTCATAGAAGAGGATGGAAAATTTTACATCGTCAAAACCGATGAGCCAAAAATGAAGGGAAAATTCAAAAACCTTAGGGGAATAGCAACAGCAAAAATGTCGACTGACGAAATTATGAACCTCACAAGAGATGCATAATGAACGGTATTTTTGTTGACTCTTGTGTATTGCTCGATTTATTTACAAATGACCCAAATTGGGCAGAGTGGTCAGAAAATATACTTGAACAATACAGTCATACCAATACTATGTATATCAATTCAATTGTCTATACCGAGGTTTCAATTGGTTTTAATAAAATTGAGGAAGTAGAACTGGCTATTTCTAAACTTGATATCAAGGTGCTAGAAATTCCCCGAGAAGCGTTATTTCTTACGGGAAAAACATTCCTTAAATATAGAAGAAATAAAGGCACGAAAAACTCGCCATTAGCAGATTTCTTTATCGGTGCTCATTCTAGTGTATCTAATTTTGATTTGATAACGAGAGACATCGAAAAATACAAAACATATTTCCCTCAAGTGAAGCTTATAAATCCTGAAAATTGAAGGTACCCAAAATTAGAGGATTCATGGGATTCATGGGATTTATGGGATTTATGGGACACCCGCATAATTTCGAATCAAAGCCTGGCCCAGCAAGAAAAATCAATTACAATCACAATACCAATGTCAATTTTTGTTGAACAGGGGATAATTTTCTACTTACAATTAGTGGGTGTCCCTGGATTATTTCTGCGAGTCGACCTGATTTTGTATAAGCAATCACAATTTAATAGTGTATGACAAGACCTGATTCCACAATAATGGTAAAGTGCGTTTAAATGTGTGGATAATATCTGATTGAGAAACTTTCAAATGAATAATTTAAAAATGATGGTTAAGAGAAATATCATATTGATTCTATTACTCACTTTCCTTGTATATCCTCAATATTCGATAAGCCAGACAAGTCAAGTCCAGACAAGTCAAAGCCAGGCAAAGCAAAAAAAGTTGGCGAAACTGGTATATAAGTGGCACGCGAATAAAATTTCGATGATAGAACATTGTGGTATGCAGTACAGAGAGTCTAGTCCTAAAGTGCAACAAGCAAAACGTAATTATTTAAAACTCAACCAAAAAGAAATTAGTAGCGCCTGTTAGGAAGTAAATCAGCTGGATTAATAGAGAAAAAGATCAATACCCGTTATAAGAAATTGCCGAAGGGAGAATTCCACGCAATATTTGAAGCCCAATCATGCAAAAAAAGAGTGAATCAGGAACTAAAGGCAACTAAACCCAATTTATTTCGATTACGTTGGGAAGACGGTTTGAAGAAAGTATCCGGTACTCATCTGCGAACCTGTCTTTTTCGAAAATTCAATAAAATGTATTTGGATCGATACCTCGCGACGATTAAAGCGGATATTAGTGCGTCTTGGCGACCACCCAAAGGGGTAAGTAGTAGTCGGTGCACAGTAAGAATAGTTCAAAATACGAGAGGTAAAGTATTGAATGTCAATTATCTAAAATGTAATAATATAAAACTCAAACAATCTGCTGCGTCTGCGCTGAGAAAAACAAGATTGCCAAGAGCACCTTGTAAAGAGGTGTTTAATCCTCATATAAGGTACACATTTTAGAGAAACGCATGATGCGGGATCGACTAAACATATAGATAACAATGCCTAGTGCTAAAATTCAATAGTCTAATAACGCTTCATTAAAGGTTACGGTGCTAGATAATTTGTAATTTAAGATGCCTTCGAACATTCCGTTCAAGCCAATGTGCTCGTTAATTCAAACGTATCTGCCTAAAGGAAATCATATTGCATCCTCAGAATAATGTAATACAAAAAATAGTCAAAGAATGGCAATACTTCTCGCCTTGTTTAGGGGCGAATGTTACAGTTTATGATTCGGATTACGGTTATTCAAATTATGCCAGCGGTTTTAAATCAGTTAGTCCAGAACAACAATTAGAACCAAAAATGCTTTTCTATATTTACAGTATTACAAAAACCTTTACGGCAATCGTCGTTATGCAGCTTATAGAAAAGAAACTTATTTCTTTAGACGACCCCATCACTAAATATCTTAAAAATATTCAGTTACCTAAAGAAGTTACAATCAAAAATCTGCTTAATCACACAAGTGG
>QILK01000129.1 GCA_003233345.1 Gammaproteobacteria bacterium
TACTCTGGGGTGGGTGGGCCTACTATATTAATACTGACAATAGTCATCAAGGATTTATTGCTGCGTTGGTTCAGGGGTGTGCCAGTTTTTTTATTACTCTATTTATGATAGGCAGCATTAACTGGTTCTTTAAGCGATTACCTGGTGGGTTCAAGCAAATGCTATTACCAACACTATACACTGTTGCTATCACCAGCAGTTTTTTAATTTTATCACACTGGATTGCCCAGACACCCCATATTCTCGAAACGATATCACCTCCTTTGGTGGTTGCGTTTCTATTTGGTTTATATACTACCTATAAATTAAGAAAGGAGTTCAATAATGAATGATACTCAAGAAAATAGTGGAGGTAGACGACCATTAAAAGTACGCAATGCTGGCATGGCAAAAAGTATTGCCGCCTGGTTAAGTCATAAAAATATCACACCGAATCAGATATCGATTGCCAGCGTACTCTTTGCCGTACTCGCTGCCGTCTGTTTTTTTCTGTTACCGTTTTTTGAATTCCAAAACCTGAGTAAATTTCTGATTTTTTTTCTCGCGGCTATCTTTATACAACTTCGGCTTTTATGTAATTTGTTCGACGGCATGGTCGCTGTGGAAGGCGGAAAAAGCACTGCTTCTGGCGAATTATTCAATGATATACCTGACCGTCTTGCCGATCCCATTATTCTAGTTTCCGTCGGATACGCGACGACATCGCTTAGCTGGGCCACAAGTCTAGCCTGGTTAGCCGCGTTATTGGCGATACTGACTGCCTACATACGAACATTGAGTACCAGTATTGGCGCACCGGTTAATTTTCAAGGGCCAATGGCAAAGCAGCACCGAATGGCACTGATTACCCTGGCCGCTATTATTGCTGCATTCGAAAGCAAATTTTTTGGGCACGATTTTACCCTTCCCATTGCACTCGCTATTGTTGTCATCGGATGTATGATTACGGCAACGCGCCGAACAATAAGTGCATATCGATTTCTGGAAAATAAAAATAATGTTTAATATACCGCAGAACTCCCTTTATACGATGTTGTTGGTGCTTCTATTTTTGTGCATCGGCACAATAACAAGACTTGTTCTTAAGGCCAAATTTCCGCAAAAAGACTACACGGAATTACGCCAGAGAATTCAGTCCTGGTGGTGGATGGTCGCCATTCTATTTTTTGCACTGGTTTTTAGTAAGACCACCGCCATTATTCTCTTTGCGCTAATAAGCTACCTGGCACTAAAAGAATTTTTATCAATAGTACCTTCACGCCCAGCGGATAGACGGGTTATTTTCTGGGCCTATATTATTATTCCATTTCAATATTATTGGGCGGCGACAAGCTGGTATGGAATGTTTATTATTTTTATTCCTGTTTATGTTTTTCTTTTTTTACCGATGCGCATGGTCCTCGTTGGCGAAACTAAAGGCTTTATTCGCTCGGCTGGCGTGCTGCACTGGGCCATTATGCTAACCGTATTCTGTCTTAGCCATATCGCGTACTTGCTAGTACTAGAAGATAAAAATCCACAAGCAGGCCCAATTGGCTTAGTGTTATTTTTAGTCATCATGACTCAGCTCAATGACGTAAGCCAGTATATATGGGGTAAGTTATTCGGAAAACACAAAATTATTCCTAAAGTCAGCCCAAACAAAACCTGGGAGGGTTTTCTAGGTGGGCTTGTTACTATAACTATACTTTCCGGACTTGTAGCGCCGATACTAACCCCATTGGGTTTTGCATACGGTCTGCTAGCAGGGTTGATTATTAGCAGTAGTGGTTTTATCGGCGATGTTGTTATCTCTTCTGTGAAACGGGACTTGCAAATTAAAGATAGTGGTTCGCTAATTCCCGGGCACGGGGGTATACTCGATCGAATGGATAGCATGATGTTTACAGCGCCGCTATTTTTTCACTTTCTGTATTATGTAAAATACTAGCCTACCTGTTTCATCAATAATTGTTTCTATAGACTTTATGTATACCAATTTGTTACAGTTTGTTCAATTTAGAAAAAATACGGGCTAGATACTTGAAAAAAATAGTAAAAATGTTCTTTTTTGCACTGATTGTTAAACCACTGGTATTATTTATTCTCGGACTCAATAAGCGCGGTCAAAACAATCTTCCTGTTAAAGGACCTGCCATTATCGCTGCCAACCACAATAGCCACCTGGATACACTGGTTCTTATGAGTCTGTTTCCGATCGCTAAAATACATAAAATTAGACCCGTCGCTGCAGCGGACTATTTTCTTCGCAGCGGCTTTATGAAATGGTTTTCTACTTATTGTATCGATATTATTCCACTCGATCGAAAAAACCGTGTCAATAAAAAAGCACTGTTCGCAGAATGTCATAAGGCACTGGATAACGGTGACATACTAATTCTGTTTCCTGAAGGCAGTCGCGGTACACCGGAACAAATGAGTCAGTTAAAAAAAGGCGTTTTTCATCTGGTTAAAGACCGCGACGATACACAGGTAACCCCGGTTGTTTTGCGTGGACTAGGTAGAGCGTTACCAAAAGGCACCGCTTTATTTGTTCCGTTTAACTGCGATGTTGTTATCGGGCAACCAGTACCGGCCCAGGAAAAAGCAGACGACTTTATTAAGCTATTAGCTTCTCGCTACGACAATTTATTTCAGTATTGCGTTACCCATCAAGAACCTGAGCAATAATTCTATCTGCTTTTAAATACACCTTATTCTTGGAGTCAATTATGAAAATCGGCACCCCACTATCGCCCAGCGCAACAAAGGTTATGTTGTTGGGTTGTGGCGAACTCGGCAAAGAAGTTATCATCGCTTTACAACGTTTTGGCGTGGAAGTCATTGCCGTTGATCGATATAAAAATGCTCCGGGACATCAAGTCGCGCATCGTTCCTACGTTATTAATATGAACGATGGCACCGCCCTAAAAAATCTTATTGAGCAGGAGCGACCTGATTACGTTGTTCCGGAAATAGAAGCGATTGCAACCGATATATTGATTGGCATAGAAGCGGATAACATTGCCACAGTGATCCCCAAGGCCCGGGCGACACAGTTAACCATGAACCGGGAAGGCATTCGTCGTTTAGCGGCTGAAGATTTAGCGCTACAAACATCTAATTATGAATTTGTAGAGTCTCTGGAAGAGCTCACACAGGCCATTGAAAATAGTATTGGCTATCCTTGTATCGTCAAGCCCGTTATGTCTTCATCCGGAAAGGGGCAGTCTCAGATTAGCAAACCTGAAGATATTAAGACAGCCTGGGATCAGGCTATTTCTGGTGGCCGCGTCAATACAACCCGAATTATTGTCGAACAAAAAATAGAATTCGATTACGAAATTACCCTGCTTACCGTGCGCGCACTGGACGCGCAAGACAATATTAAAACCTATTTTTGCGATCCAATTGGGCACAAACAAGTTAACGGTGATTATGTCGAAAGCTGGCAACCGCAAGCCATGAGTGATGTCGCACTAAAAAAAGCACAACATATTGCCCACACCGTTACCGATAATTTATCTGGAAAAGGTCTATTTGGTGTCGAATTTTTTGTTAAAGACGATGAGGTCTGGTTTAGTGAAGTGAGCCCCCGCCCCCATGATACCGGCATGGTGACAATGATAACCCAAAGACAAAATGAATTCGAATTACACGCCAGAGCACTTTTAGGTCTACCCGTCGATGTTAGTTTGTTAACCCCAGGGGCTAGTGCTGTTATCTATGGCGCCATGGACAAAACAGGCATTAGTTATAACAATATTGATAAAGCGTTAAATATTCCCAACACTGACATTAGATTATTTGGAAAACCAGAAGCCTTTATCAAAAGACGTATGGGCGTCGCGTTGGCGGCCGCTGCCGATATTGATATTGCCCGTGAAAATGCAAAAAAATCAGCATCGATAGTGACAACATCCATATAGATTGATCGTTAGTTGGTCAGAATGGTGTATATAGATCTTATATTACCTGAAGAATTTAATTATAATGTTAACTTAAGTTAATTACTTATTTAGACAAAATATGAAAAACAAACTACTTTATACTCTGCTGGCACTGATTTCGGTTATCGTGGTCACCCCCAAACTGGTTGGCTGGTCTGTTGAATCAAATATCAAATCATCGCCTGTCCTTTATGATCAATTTGGATTTATTACTGCAAAAATTGAACGTTATCAATCAGGGTGGTTTGCATCATCATTTAAGCTAAACATACAACTGCGTCATGACCAAGTTGTGGTTCTTCCGAGAACATTTTTATCAAAAATGTATTTAAAAAAACCTGTTTCAATTACCTTGGATTGTCAGTCAGTGCATGGGCCTTGGCACTTTGGAAAACTATCACTAGATTTATTTACCAAGTCGAATATTTTATGTTCTTATCAAAACAAACCGGCCATAAAAACCAAGCTCGTATTTTTTGGTCAGAACAAAATGGACTTTGCTGATACCGAATCAAAGATTGTTCAAGGTGATAGTGAATTTTCTTTTTCTATAAAGAACAGTTTTGTAAATTTTAAAAACAATAATTTATCTGGAAAATACCAGTTTTTATTCCCATTGATCAAACTGAAGTACAAAGACAAGGTGATTACACTGGATCGCTATCGCATCAAAGGCAACATGGATAAACTGATCAGTGATCTCCCCATTGGCGATGGCAGCCTACAGTTTGATCGTATCACTGCTAAAGACGGTGACAAGGTGGTTACACTCATTGATAAACTTCGTGGTGATATCAATGTCAAAATCACCGACTCACTTTCGACGCTAGCAGTGATATTTAGCCTACAAAAAGTACAACACAAACAGTTAGAATTTGGCAAAATGAAATGCACAGTGAGCATGGAGAATTTCAAAACAACACCTTTGTTTACCTACTTTAAAAAAATAAACGCGTTAAGCAAACATAACATCAGTCCAAAAGAACAGCAGGCGAGAATAACGCAAGTTATGATGCAATATGTTCCGCCAATTTTAATCGGTTCTCCTATGATGAAAATTGAAAAATGCAGCGTGGCTACGGATAAAGGTACAATCAATATGAATTTCCGTGCCGGGTTGGATAACAACTCATTGACACTATCGATATTCACGTTTAAAAAAGTACTCACTGAAAAAGGAATTATTGAATTTAGTGTTTTCGGAGATCGGACAGCGATTGTTGAATACCTAAAACCCTTGTATTTAAATTTTCGTGAATCTGTTATGACGTCCAATAATTCCAATAAAAATTTTCCAGAAAAATTTGAGGACATGATAACAAAATGGATAAACAAAGGGTTTGTATCTCAGGCGGAAGGTATACTGCGAACTGACATCAAATACCAGTATCCGGACCTTAAAGTTAATGGTAAAGTCATTAAGCTACAAGAATAGCGATTTTAAGCTCAGCGATCAGGCCTGAATATTTCACAAATCAAAAGGTACTGCTGTTTACTTTTTCTTCTTAGGAAGAGTCTTGGTAAACACCAATCCTCTGTCAACCCATTTAGACAGTGCTGCTTTTGTTCTATAGCCCTCGATATTTACAAAAACAAGCCCCTTCATCGGGACGCCCGTGATATCCAATATACGAGCATGTTTAAGTTTAAGCACCTTTTCATATTGCTCTGGCCCAACCCTAACGGAAAACCCATGCTTTAGATCTGCCCCACACAACATATTACCGTTGTGCATAAAGCAAAGACCACCAAACATACTTTTTTCCGTGATTCCACGCTTGCCTTTTAAAACTTCTCGAAGCCTTTTATTTAATTTTTCATCTTGCAATGATATACAATTCCATAAACCGAATGAGTATTACCACCTACAAACGTATTTACTCCAACAAGCTTTTCGCCACGTTGAATATACAACGTATCACCCTTTAAATCAGCTGCAAAATTACGAATATTATTCATGGCATATTTAATATTAGGGCCACGTCCAATTATACGTTTGATCTCCTTGCAATGTTTAGGGGGTTTTTTTACTACATTGACGATACTACCTTGAGATGTCAATTTTGGCATAGAACAACCTGTAGCCAACAATAAACAAGTAATTATTGCAATCCATTTCATAGTGTACCCCCATCTGAGTGGCATCTTAAAGCTATAGCCTTTTTTTATTCGTTAGAAAGTTTTTTACCATTATGGCTACTATTTTGGCCTAATACTAGCCTGCTTTAAAACAATGCTAAAGATTTTTAATACACCTAATTGGTAATAATATTTAGAATTTATAGTATGACAAGTGGAAAAAGTACCGGATAGACCGCCAATACTGATATTGCACGTAAAATGCGAAAAAATCTACATTGATGATGACAATATTCAGATAGAGATTTCTAAATATACAAGGAACTTATGCAACCGTAATTGTACTAACTAAAAAGGCTATGTATTTATCGGCAAATGACGTAATATCAAACAACTTTCAGTGATTTATTACATAAACAATGGTAACTAAACGACTCTTATTCGCAGCGATAGGGCTTGGCGCGCTCTTTGGTGGAATCTTATTAATTAAATTACTTCAGGCTTGGACTCAAAGCTCAAAAAAAACAGCACGGCCACCCTCAACCGTATCCATCGAAACGGTACGGGTCGTTTCATGGGCCAGGCGTCTACGGGCAGTCGGCTCAATTGTCGCGATCCAAAGTGCTGCCGTTACCACCGAAACAGCAGGTATCGTTAAAGAGATATTATTCAAATCAGGTGACCGGGTAAATAAAGACAGTGTATTAGTCAAACTTGATGACGCTGTCACTAATGCGGCATTAGCGGTTAAAATCGCCAACTCGAAACTGGCTAAAATTCAGTTTAAACGTGCGCGCGAGCTTTTACCCAAAAATGCTGTCTCCAGGTCTGACTATGATCAGGCGTATGCAAAGCATTTGGCTGCGCAGGCAGAGGTTAAGCAACAGGAAGCCATCAACGAACAGAAAATCATTCGGGCATCCTTTACCGGGTTAATCGGTATACGCAAGGTTAGCCAAGGCAGTTATATAAAAGCAGGCGACGCCATCGCTAATCTGCACGCGCTTAACCCTATTTATTTCGATTATACTTTACCAGAGCGTCACTTCTCGATTTTAAATAAAGGAATGGTCGTTCAAATCAAAATGGACGCCCTGTCAAAGCAGATATTTTACGGAAAAATAGAAGCAGTTGAACCCGGGATTGACTTGGGCACACGTACGGCAAAAATAAGGGCTATCCTGGACAATCCCGAGGGCAAGCTACGTCCAGGTATGTTTGGAGAAGCTTATACTGTCATTGGCGAGCAACAGCAAACGATAACGGTGCCACGGACTGCAATCAATTTTAATGCCTATGGTGATTTTGTCTACATCGTAAAACCAGCCAAATCAGGTAAAACTGCCGCCGCAAATGCAAAATTGTCGAAGCGCAGTGGTCCGTTATGGATAACCGAGCGCAAAGCGGTAAAAACAGGGGAAATGCGCAAGGGACGAACGGCTATAATATCGGGACTAAAACCTGGTGATCAGGTCGTTATCGCCGGACTCAACAAACTACGAAAAAGTGGGCAGAAAGTGCGTGTCAGCAACCACTCCCCACTAAGCCATCAGGTCGGAACTGGCAAGTAGGCGTATGAAATTTACCGATGTATTTATCAAGCGTCCCGTGCTGGCTACTGTAATTAGCTTACTGATATTTCTAATTGGCGCACGCGCATTCGTTCAGCTCGATGTTCGCCAGTATCCAGAAATTAAAAATACCGTTATTAAAATCAGCACACAATACCCTGGCGCGGATTCAAAGTTGGTAAAAGGATTTATCACCGCACCTTTGCAGGAAGCTGTGGCTGAAGCGTCAAACATCGAATATATTACCTCGTCCAGCACTCAAGGTTTATCGGTCATTGAAGCCCATTTGAAGCTCAATACAGAACCTGGCGCAGCCATAGCGGAAGTTCAGGCAAAAGTAGCCAGCAAACGTAATGTATTGCCGGACAGCGCGGAAAATCCAGTAATCGAATCAACGACCGGTAGTGCGACGGCGTTAATGTATATTGCTTTTTACAGTAACGATTTATCGCGTCCACAAATTACCGATTACATTCAAAGAGTAGTGCAACCACAACTACAAGCACTGCCAGGTGTTGCCAAGGCACGTATCATAGGCCAACCATTAGCAATGCGTGTGTGGCTAGATCCAAAGAGGATGACCGCACTTGGTGTAACCGCAGAAGATATCGCCCAATCACTGCGTAAAAATAATTTTCAGGTGGGCGTCGGTGCTATTAAAGGAAAATATGTCGCGTTAGACCTTACCGCGAGCACACAACTTAACAACGCGCAGGATTTTAGCAATCTTGTGGTTCTAAGCAAGGACAAAACGCTGGTTCGTCTGGGTGATGTTGCTCAGGTTAAACTGGGTGCAGAAAACTATAATACCAGCGCATGGTATAGTGGCATACCAGCCGTATTTATTGGCGTTGAGCCGGCGCCCGAAGCAAACCCACTCACCGTCGCTAATTTAGTTAATCAGGAAGTGCCAGTAATCCGCAAACAGCTTCCAGAAGGCGTTAAAGTAAAAGTCCCTTATGATGCCAGCGAGTTTATTCAGGCTTCTATTGACGAGGTTTATACGACGCTTATTGAGGCGATGATAATTGTATTAGTCGTTATCTATGTAACCCTCGGTTCCTTACGCGCTGCAATTGTTCCCGCGATTGCGGTACCACTCTCTATGGTCGGCGCAGGCTTTATCATGTACGCTTTTGGCTACTCTATTAATTTACTAACTTTGTTAGCAATGATTTTGAGTATTGGCTTGGTGGTAGACGATGCCATTATCGTCGTGGAAAACATACACCGGCATATCGAGGCTGGCAAGCGACCTCGCGACGCAGCGCTGGCAGGCGCGCGCGAATTGGCGCTACCAATTATTGCGATGACAACGACATTGTTGGCCGTGTTTGCACCCATTGGTTTTGAAGGTGGTTTGCTCGGCGCATTGTTTTCAGAGTTTGTATTTACCCTGGCCGCAGCGGTATTGATCTCGGGTATTGTCGCCCTGACCTTGTCACCAATGTTATCTGCCCGGGTTTTAAAATCGCGACACGAAAGCGGTCGATTTGAGCAATGGGTCGAGCAGAAATTTGAAAGCCTATCGGCAACCTATCGGCGTTTATTACAGTCAGGTTTACAAACTCGATCGGTGTTTATATTTGTAGGTGTCGTGGTATTTATATCTAATTTTTTTATGTGGGCGAGTAGCAAACAGGAAGTAGCGCCTACTGAGGACCAAAGCATTTTGTTTTTTGCCGCTGCCGCACCGCAAACCGCAACGCTGGATTATCATAAGCACTACGCCAAGCAAATTCACGATATTTTCAAGCAATTTCCAGAATATAAGGAAAGCTTCTTTATTCTGGCACGCGCTGCGGACACCACCTTTGGCGGTTTTAAAATGAAATCTCCAGAAAAACGTCAACGCTCGCAAATGCAAGTGATGTTTCCATTGATGGGCGCACTAACACAGGTACCTGGATTCAAAGTCGGCATGTTCCCAGCACCAAGCATTCCCACGCCGAGTCGAGGCTTTCCGGTACAATTTGTATTAATGTCATCCCGCGATCACAAAGATATAAGTAAATATGCCAATCAATTGATTGGAAGCAGTATGAAGAGCGGTCATTTTGTATTTTTAAAAAAATCAGTCGATATTAATCGGCCCACGGTCAGGATACAAATTGATCGAAATCGAGCGGGTGATCTGGGCATTAAGATGGAAGATATTGGCAAGGTTCTATCGCGAATGCTCGGCGGTGGTTATGTCAATTGGTTCACCATGAATGGTCGCAGTTATAAAGTCATTCCGCAAGTAGCGCAGAATTTTCGCGTTAATGAATCCTTGTTGAAAGAGTATCATATACGTGCTGCTAACGGTCAGCTCATACCATTATCTAACCTGGTCAAGCTGCACCGTAGCGTAGAGCCTTCTGCCAGAACGCAGTTTCAACAGCTAAATTCCATTACGATTGAAGGCCTGTTAATGCCCGGTACTGATATCGGGACCGCACTGGGTGTACTGGAAAAACATGCAAACGCTATTTTGCCTAAAGATTATCAATACGATTTCACCGGCGAATCGCGACAGTTTACCGCGCAGGGCCATTCCTTTATCGTTACTTTTATAATGTCGCTACTGGTTATCTATCTAGTATTGGCCGCACAATTTGAAAGTTGGCGCGATCCATTGATTATCCTGGTATCAGTACCGATGGCAACCGCAGGTGCGTTGATATTCATTACCTTAGGTGCATCAACGATTAATATCTATACCCAAGTTGGCTTGATCACATTGATTGGTGTCATTGCGAAAAACGGTATTTTAATTGTCGAGTTTGCAAATAAACTGCGGGACTCAAAAAATATGAGTAAACTAGACGCAGTCGTTGAGGCAAGCGCGATCCGTTTGCGGCCTATCATTATGACATCCGTTTCGTTAATCCTGGCGATGGTGCCACTTCTAATTGCAACCGGACCGGGTGCCATCAGCCGTTTTGATATAGGGCTGACCATTGCTGCCGGACTTGGCATCGGTACATTGTTTACACTATTCGTGTTACCAGCGTTCTATCTGGTCATCGCACGACGGTAGAGTTACTTGCCATGGAAACAATAAAATTTATTGAGAAAAATATCGTGACAAATATTCGTCGAAGCCTATTTGAGTTTGCTGTTCAGCCTTGTCTTGTGATTCGATAGACTGATTGGCCAAGTGTTGATAATACTGCTTTAGCGACTTAGTGATTTCCCGGTTTTTAAAGTATTCATGGTGTTGTTTTGAATAACGCATAGAGAACGTGTGAAATGATTCATTATTCACGCGCATCTCGCTAAGTATCTTTGCTGATGGCGTTAGCTCAGGATCATGGATAGCATCGATTTGCTTTTGAACGGCGTTCTGGTATTGCTTGCCTGTATGAAAATAATCCAGTACTTCTGCTACCATGAGAATTTTTCCACTTAATTCCAATGCCCAACTTTTAAGTTCTACCGCCGTACCATCACGATTTAGAGTTAATTGGGGTGCTCTGCCCTGGTGTGCGGTAGTGCTTTGGTTATGATCAATCTCTCTTCGTTCAGCGTCACCGATACTGGGGCTATCGTTAAGTAGACAAAAAACCATATACGCCTCCAGAAAATACAATTGATCGCTATTGACCCCGAGTGGCTCAAAAACATTGATATCCAACGAACGCAACTCAATGTATTCAACACCACGACGCAGTAAGGCCAAACTCGGCTTCTCATCGCGGTCAACGATTTGCTTGGGGCGTACAGAACTGTAGTATTCGTTTTCTATCTGTAAAATATTAGCGTTGAGTTGGCGGTATTCATCATCGACCTTGACGCCGATGGCTTCGTAGTCAGGGTAAGGTGTATTAATAGCCACTGTAAGGCTTTCGACGTATTGCTTCAAGCTATCATAATTAGCCTTTATTCCGGTTTTTCCTTCTTTATAATTTTGATAACCAATATCCCCCAAGCGCAAAGAAGTTGCGTAAGGTTGATAGAAAGTAAACTCATCATAGGCTTCCAAGCCCGCTGCGATACCATCGATAAATGATCGACAAATCGCCGGGGAAGCGCCAAATAAATAAGCAATCAACCAACCGTATCGTTGAATGTTTCGAACCTTGCCTAAATATTGCTTGTCTTTAAAGTCTTTGTCGCTATCGGTGTTTTTAGCAATCTGTTTATATTGCTGCCAAAACGCAGGCGACATTGAATAGTTAAAATGAATACCGGCAATAACTTGCATCATTTTTCCATAACGATGCGCCAAGCCACGTCGATAAATGGTTTTCATTTGACCAGGGTTTGAGCTACCATAATTGGCAATGGGAATGCTTTGCTCGCCGGTGAGAATGCATGGCATGCTAGTACCCCACAGTATCTCGTTATCTAATGTGTCGTATACAAATTGATGGGTATTACACAACGATTCCATTGCTTTTTTTACCCCAAGCACCGGTGGCGTAATTAACTCAAGCAATGCTTCCGAATAATCAGTGGTAATGTATGGATGGGTAAGCGCGGAGCCCAGTTTTTTCGGATGCGGGTTTTCCGATATTTTGCCATCGATTTGTACACGCAAACTTTCTTTTTCCAAACCAAGAAGGCTATCAGTAAAGAGGGATGCATCGTTTAAATTCTGAAGTTGTGTTAAACTTCGTTCAAGTTTTTGGTACACAAATAGTGTCTCTGGCTAAATAAGAATTATAAAAACCCCTTCCGTAAAAGTCCAGGCACATCTGTGGTTGCAAAACTATTGATATATTCCAGTACTTAAATAGTGTTAATTAATCTATTTGTATTCAGCGTCAATTCAGACTAGGTCAGCTATAGTGTTCTACATACTCAGAAACATTACATACATCAATTAAACTTACTTAGTTACTGGAGTTAAACATGAAAAAATCATTGAAATCAGCACTTATCGGCGGTATCGCACTAATTTCCGCTAACTTTTTAGTCATAAACACTGCCTCCGCAAGCCCTAGTGGCGGACATGGTGGCGGACATAGTGGCGGCGGTCATGGTTATAGTCACAGTGGCGGACATGGTGGTGGACATGGTGGTGGACATGGTTATAGTCACAGCGGTGGACATGGTGGCGGACATGGTGGTGGACATGGTTATAGTCACAGCGGTGGTCATGGATATGGGCACGGCGGTTATGCTCATGGTAGCCTTTATTTAGGACATGGCATAGGCGTTCACTTCTAATTCCGCTTTTGCCAGTAACATCAAGGATTAATCATCAGTTTTGTATTCTACAAATCGAATGATTAATCCTGATGTTTAGATCGTTTTCATCAAACCATAAACCACTTAAATATACCAGCGAATTAAATAGTCACTACTAATTGACTTATCAATCTACAAAATACCAAACAAAAATGGTCAATTGTATCAGGACAATTAACCAATATATTTTTTGGAAAGACTTCTTTATGGTTTTATGCCGAAGTATTCTTTGCGCAAGTAAAGCGCTCGGCGAGCCCCCGAATAGTGCCAATCCATGTAATATTTTTTCAGGAACTCTTAAAAATTTTGTGCCCGCAATTAACTTGTCATAGCAATAAAACAAAAATGTCGCCAAATTTATCGCGATTATATAAGACAGAAAAAAGTGTACTCTCAAACTAAAAATATAGTAGCTACTAACAATAATCGATATTAATGCGATACCACTAAATAACACTGTTGGAGAAAGACGTTTATTTTTCAAATCTATAACTGTTCCTAAAATAATTACAGGTTTCTGTCTGGAAAGCTTTAGTACTTATTAATGAGTATAACGTCTTAAACTCGATCGATACTGACCAACCAGTGGATGATTTTCCCCAAGCATCGTAAATAGATCTAACAGGGCCTTTTTTGGATAACTGTTATTGTAATTCTGCTGAGCGTGCATTATTTCATTGATAGTTACCAATGCCTGATCATATTGCCGCGATATCACATAGTGAATACTAAGTTGTTTCTTTACTTCAAGATTATCGGGACTGAATTTGAGCTGATTCAACAACGAATCTATATTTTTTGACTCATCCATCTGCACCAAAAAACTAACCAGACTGTGAAATGGTTTGATTTCATAATAATCTTTAATATTCAGCGGCAACGATTCAAGCAAACTAATCGCTTCGTCATAACGCTTTTCGTGTTTTAAAAGCTTACAAATAGCAAGCGGAAGACGTGGATTTTCGGGATCACCGATTATTCCATTGGTAAGCAACTCATAGGCATCTTTTATTCCGCCATTAGCGTAAAGCTGAATCGCCTGAACGATAATTTTATCGGAATCTCGTACAATATACTGCTCAATTGTTTTAACGATTTCGCTTTCGGATTGATAACCGTGACAGGTTTCATGAACTTCACCATCCCGATATAATTTTAGTGTTGGCACACTGGCGATGCCATAATCCTTGGTAATCGAAATTTCAGTTTCCGTGTCAATATTAACAAGTAACAAAAGTCCATTGTATTGATGAATAATTTGATCAAGTATCGGATATTGGCGCACACAAGGCCCCGCTTTTTTTGACCAAAAATTGACTAAAACAGGTCCTTTGTGCGAGTTTTCAATGACCACTTGGTTAAAATTATCAGAGGTTGCGGTGTGAATATAGGGTGAATCAACTGTATCGATCATAGGTTAAAGAAGACTATTATTTATATAGGGGGAATTATACCCCATATAAACCAGGATCGATACCTAACTTTAGTAATAGCGAGAGACCACTACTGCCTCTAACACTATCCTTTAGCCAATGCTAAATGGAGATCTGCGATTGCGTGACCTTAACCACGCCTTTAAGCGATTTCTGTTTCAGGTCGCCGGTGATAGCAAAACCCAGATCGCCTTTGCGCCAATAAAATATTTGAACACCAAACTCTTTTGCCTGTTTTAAGTTGTTTTTCGTTTTATTGTATTTATAGGAACTAACCCGACGAACATACAGCGTTATTCTTTTCCCTTGTACATTTTGATACATAAACTGTGCAGCCATACGATTGGTCGACGGAATTAAACGGCCGCCGAGAAGCCGAAAACCCACTACCGCGAGGTTCGGCGCCTGTATTTTTGTTCGCAGCCGATCAGACAACCAGCTGATTAATCGCTCTTGTTCACTCGCATTAATCTCGACTGGATAAAGCTTATCTGTTGCATATACGGTATGGGCAAATGCGGCAGGTTTTGCCAAATGCACCAACAACGGTTGACTAGCCGCATCAATCGTGACCGGTTTTATATTCCAGCCAACCGAAACCCCAAGCAATACTAAGCACGCTGAGACCGCCGTCTTAAATAAATGTACACGCCGCTTTGGCCTGTTAAACTTAGAAACCAGTTCCTGTAAATGATCAGGCATCACTTGTTCCATCACCGGATCAAAACGCTCATGCAACTGATCTGATATCTCTTGATAACGTTGTAACCGCGCAGCTTCATGGGGGTGTGTCTTTAACCATTCCCCCACCCGCTTATGACGTTCTGATGACAGCTGATTGTCAATATAAGCGTGTAGATCCGCTTCAGTGATGGGTATTTCATCGCTCATTTTAAATACCTCACATTGCTTTCATTATTCCCATCAAGTATTTCGCGCAAACGTTTTCGCGCACGCGACAATCGAGACATAACCGTCCCTTCGGGAACTTGCAAACTATTGGCTATTTCCTTATAACTCAAACCTTCAAGTGTCACCAGCAGTATAATCGACTTTTGATCAGGCGCTAACTGATTTAGCGCTTTTTCAATTTCATCCATTTCCTGCTTGTGCTCAGCATCGACGATGTAGTTATCCATCGTTTTAACAAAATAACCTTTTGACTCTCGTTTCAGTTTTCGCAATTCGTTTATAAACTGATTATGCATAATCGCAAATAACCAAGCACGTAAACTGGAATCTTTCTGCCACTGATCAAACCGACGAAGTGCCTGCATTAGACAGTCCTGTACCAGATCGTCCGCATCGATCCGAATCGCACTGCGACATAAAGCGTAAGCATATCGTCTTAAGCCCGGCACACACTCCAATATTTCCGTTTTAAATTTATCCATATTATTTTTGTAATTTGAAAAAGCAGAAACTATGGCTTGGGTAACACCGCTGGCTTTGTAAAAACCCAATCATTCTTCTTGACGGGCGTGTGACAAGCGATGCATTCGCTAGCGACCTTATCGTCCTTACCATAAGGTTTTTGATCCAGCCCTTTCCAGCGAGCCCAACCCCAGCCAACCGTTTTAGCATATTTTTTTGAATTTTTAAACATAAATTCCGCATGGACAAATTTACCTGGAACGATCGCTTTTTTCCAGTCCACTGCGGCGGCTTGTTTCCAAACTATCTTGCCAAGGATGCTACCATCTGGCCAGGGGTTGGTTTTTCCGGAACGAGATGCCTTTATCGCAGTATCATTGCCTAAGATAACCCTCACCGTATTATTATCGACACGATGCGACATGGAAATTAGTTTCCAGTTTTGATAACCTGCTGGAAATTCAATACCATTCGGCGATGGCTTGGGTTTATCGGCAGCGTTACCGGTCAATTGCAACAATAAAAATAGTGGTATACCCCATAATGCAATGTTCTTCACAGATACTCTCCTGGTAGTTGAGGTGAAATTCAGCTAAATATACTGCTGATACTCTATATACACCTCATATCCCGCTTTATTCCATCGCTACATACTATTTTTGGAATCTAAAAACAAAAAATACTTTTCTTTAGCGTAAAAATGGCTTAAGCTGATTTTAGTTATGGAAAAATCACAAATTTTAACAATTAAGAAAAACTTCGAGCTGTGGCTTAGACGCGCATGGGCGGCTTGTTGATGTTTAGTTAATTTAACAAATTTTTAACAAAAGCCGCTAACCAGCGGCTTTTTTATTGTCTCAAGGAATAATAAGTGTCACTGAAAAACGGTTAACAGGATTAGCAAATGGGTGTTACAGCATTAACGAATTCATGTCCTGATACGACAAAAAAAGCAAGCGATTATAAGCAAGGTTTGATATATCTAGCCATCGGCACACTGTTGTTTTCAACTAAAGGAATATTGATTAAGTTAGCGTACCAGTATTCTGTCAGTCCGGAAATACTGATGTCGATTCGTATGTTGATCGCCTTGCCCTTCTATCTCTGGGTATTTCAAAGTCAATGTCGCCAGGGAGAATGCGCGCAGTTAAAACGCAAGCAGATATTTTTGACTATTGTTTTTGGTTTGATGGGCTATTATCTGGCCTCCTGGCTGGATCTTACGGGCTTGCTTTATTTACCCGCAAATCTGGAGCGCATGATACTCTATAGTTATCCTGGTATCGTATTAATTTTATCCGTTGTTTTTCTCAATAAAAAACTAGGTGCAGGCTTATTGGTTAGCCTGGCTATTATCTATAGTGGGATTGCAGTGGTTTTTTTGCCTGATTTACTGTCTAACGATAACAACGCCGCTACGATCACTGCTCAATCTAACTACTGGTATGGCGTAGTATTGGTTTTCGCCAGTGCCGCCGCCTTTGCTATCTTTGTTGTTGGTGCGGATCTCATGATGCGTCAGTTATCAAGTAAATTATTCACATCCATCGCGATGATTGCCGCCAGTATGGGGATTATAACGCATTTAATTTTAACACACCCTGTCAGCCAATTATTCTCTCAATCAATCGAAGTCTATGGATACGGTTTTATTATCGCATTGTTTTGTACTGTCATACCTTCATTTCTCGTCGCCGCTGGTATCAAACGCGTCGGCGCGGCTACGGGTAGTTTAGTTGGGGGGGTTGGACCCATCGCGACTATTATATTGGCCTGGTTATTTTTAGGCGAATCGTTAAGTGTCATACAAGGATTTGGATTTTTAATCATATTAGCCGGCGTCTTAAATCTAAATCGTTCAAGATAACTGCCAATAACTTAACAAAGATAACCGGTTAAGAATAAATTCATTATAAAAAACGGCTGAAATTGAGCACGATCATCACGTAGGCGTATTAATAAAACTGAGCAGCTGAGTAACTGAGATAAATTAATATCAAGCTATTTTCGCAGCCGCTACCCAGCTCTTTTTTGTTAAAACTTTTTTATTAACACATCAAGTCTTGATAACATTGCAATCCCTACCTGATCGTTGTTAAAAACTTACCACTATTACCTTTGATATCTTTCCAAAAAAAACTGATTTCATCTCCAGTAACGCCACCATCAAATGTAAAATGTAATAGCGGATCTTTTGACATCGCCGGACCCCAGTAAGCAATCATCACGTCGCGATTTTTGTGTTTAACGATTATTTCACTAATAAAATCCGCCGGAATCCGTTTACCCGTTTTTCGGTCTTTTCGAAGCCCCGTTTCCATTGGGTGACTGAGAATCGTTTTAACGACAGTCTGATTGTTATTGTTAATAACAGCCTTAACTTTGTGGTTGATCGCGACATTAGAAGATCCAGAGCGAATACGCCGAGTTGGACTGCTAGTCGCCGGGCTAGTGGGCGTGGATTCTACGGTGGCTCTTGTCCCATCTCTCTTTTTAGCCTGTTTTTTTTCTAATCTTTTGGCTCGTTTTTCCGCTCGTGCAGCTTTTTTGGCTGCTTTTCTTGCTGCCTTTTCTTTTGCTCTTTGCTCTGATCGTTCATTTTTAGTCATAACATTACCCTTTGTCTTAATCTATATCTATTTGCATAGTTGTTACTTATCCACCACAACCACCAATAGTTACTTTGACTACATGCTTAGCCGTATATAACTTACCATTAGAGCGGGCCACGACAATAACTTCTGAAGATTTGCTAACTTTAATACGTGTGCGAATAAAAGCATTCGCGCCATTTAGTACGAAGTTTCCAGCGAGTGGCGAAGGATTTTTTTTAACCAATATTGACAACGAATCAACTTTAGGCAATGTTGATGAAACGGTAATGCCAACGGATGCACCATTTTCAGCAATGACTGGTGCCTTTATGATGATCGAGGTTCTATCTTCGGACATAGAAGAACTCCCCATCGAATTACGCACTGCATCTTCAACGTTTTGTGCCGTAAATGCAGATCTTGGCCATGCGGCTAATACACTTTGTGGTAACAGGAAACCTGCTCCGGCGGCTATCATTGCCGTACTGATACCCAACGTACCTTTTAATACAGTCCTACGTTTCATTAGTTTCTCCTTGCTGATTGACTAATATTTAGAGACTTAGATGGGAATACCGAATCATAACCAAATTAGATACCAATTAATCCAGGTTCACTGCCTACATCCAGGTAGAGATGATATGCTAAAAAATGCCGTCCGTTTCTGACAAGAAGATTAATAATATCGCGGTTCTAAATCCCATTTTATTTTATGCAATAAATGCGCCTGCACTATTACGTTTATTTTCTTGCTATATTTTAAGTTAAGAAGTATATCACACTTGAACTATCAGAATAGTTTATTGGCTAATAATTTATTCTGTATAAGTATATGTTTTGACTGGTAATCAGCTAGCAATTGCAAAAAGCATGA
>QILK01000111.1 GCA_003233345.1 Gammaproteobacteria bacterium
AACTATGACGGTAATGAGCATGAACCGACGGTTATGCCCACAAGGGTGCCTAATCTGTTGGTAAATGGATCTTCTGGAATCGCGGTCGGTATGGCGACTAATATACCACCGCATAACCTGACCGAAGTGATTAATGCTTGTATTGCCGTTATTGAAAATGAAAATCTAAGTCTTGGCGATTTAATGCAACATATTCCTGGGCCTGATTTTCCAACAGCGGCTTATATTAATGGATCGACCGGTATTGTCGATGCTTATAAAACGGGGCGGGGTCGTGTTCATATTCGTTGTAAATCACATATTGAAACCAATAAAAAAGGGCGCGAAAGTATTATTGTTACCGAGTTGCCTTATCAGGTAAACAAGGCGCGATTACTGGAAAAAATAGAAGAGCTCCATCGCAATAAAAAAATTGAGGGTATTTCCGGACTACGTGATGAGTCGGATAAAGATGGGATGAGGATGGTCGTTGAGTTGCGTCGCGGTGAAGTCGCTGATGTCATTCTCAATAATCTCTACAAGCAGACGCAGATGCAGGTTGTTTTTGGTATTAATATGGTGGCCTTGATTGATGGCCAGCCAAAATTGCTGAACCTGCGGGAAATTCTCGATGCATTTATACGTCACCGACGGGAAATTGTTACTCGAAGAACGATCTATGAACTACGAAAAGCCAGGGAACGGGCGCATTTACTCGAGGGCTTGTCGGTTGCATTGGCAAATATCGATCCGGTTATTGCGCTAATTAAAAAATCAGCCGGGCCGGCTGAAGCAAAAAAAGCCTTGTTAGCAACGGTATGGGCACCCGGTTCAGTAAGAGAAATGCTTGAACGCGCGGCAGAAACATCGCGAATAGACGGATTGCCCGCCGAACTTGGGCTCAGTGAAAAAGGATACAAGCTTTCAGAAGGGCAGGCGCAGGCGATTCTGGATTTAAGACTGCAAAAGCTGACCGGGCTTGAGCAGGAGAAAATATTTGCAGAATATAAAACATTATTAACGGATATCGATGATTTACTCGATATTCTTTCCAATCCAGAGCGGTTAATGAAGGTTATCCGTGAAGAGTTGGAGCTTATCAGGGAGCAATATGGCGATGAGCGACGCACTGAAATTATAGATCTGCATCAGGACTTGAAGATAGAGGATCTGATCAATCAGGAAGATGTCGTTGTGACATTATCGCATGCAGGTTATGCCAAGGCGCAACCACTGTCGGCCTATAGCGCGCAACGTCGTGGCGGCAAAGGCAAGGCAGCAGCGAGCGTTAAAGAAGAAGACTTTATCGACAAACTGTTTGTTGCCAATACACACGATATGATTTTGTGCTTTTCCAGTAAAGGTAAGGTTTATTGGTTAAAGGTTTATGAACTTCCCCAGACCAGTCGTACTGCAAGAGGTAAGCCGATTGTCAACTTGTTACCTCTGAGCAATGATGAGCGTATCAACGCTATTTTGCCGGTACATGAATTTAGTGAAAACCAGTTTATTTTTATGGCGACCGCAAATGGGATTGTCAAGAAGACCCCTTTATCTCATTTTTCGCGCCCGCGTGCGAGTGGGATTATTGCCATTGAGTTAAAAGACCAGGACTATTTGGTTAATGTTGATATTACTGACGGCGAAAAAAATATCATGTTGGTGTCTGACTCAGGAAAAGCGATTTGCTTTAGTGAAAAGTCGGTACGTCCGATGGGACGAACCGCATGTGGGGTAAGAGGAATAAAAATCGCGTCGGATCAACAGGTCATTGCGTTGATCATTACCCAGGACTCAGGTTCAATACTGACAGCCACTGAAAAAGGCTATGGTAAACGTACCCATATTGAAGATTATCCCGTGCACGGACGTGGTGGACAGGGTGTGATTGCTATTCAGGTGACTGAGCGTAATGGTCCAGTTGTCAGTTCAGTAAAAGTCAGTGATGATGATGAAATAATGATGATCAGTAATGCCGGTACGCTAATCAGGACAAAAGTAGAGGAAGTCTCCTTGATGGGTCGGAATACACAGGGCGTACGCTTGATTGATGTCAATGAGGGTGACCGTCTGGTCGGTATAGAACCGGTAGCAAGTTTGGGAGAAAGTGAAGAAGCGGCGACATTGGCAGACAGTGAATAATTCGATCCAGCTCCCTATTTAATTTCTGATGGTTTAACTCCCCGCCGTTTACTACGAATGTCGTTATTCTGGCGTAAGCCAGAATTGATCTCAGAGTGGAGTCATCTGTTAAAGGACGCTGCTTTTTTATTGGTGGCGGGGATTTTATTTGTAACCCCTGATGGAGTTGATTCTAAATTGGCTATTGGGTTGCAGGTTTAGAATTTGAACTAATTAATAGTGGAGTATTGTTAATAATGACACGGGCGTACAATTTTAGCGCAGGGCCGGCGATGTTGCCGCAACCAGTACTTGAAAAGGCACGGGCAGAGATTTTGGATTGGCAGGGTTCTGGTATGTCAATAATGGAAATGAGTCATCGTGGCAAAGAGTTTATTAGCGTTGCCCAAAAATCAGAGCAAGTGCTTCGCGAACTGCTATCAATCCCGGATAACTATAAAGTATTATTTTTGCAAGGTGGTGCATCGACTCAATTTGCGTTATTGCCAATGAATTTTAGAGCGGAAGGCCAGAGTGCTGATTATATTGTCACCGGCGCGTGGTCAAAAAAGGCGATTGCCGAGGCAAAACGACTGGGTGATGTTAATGTTGCTGCGACGACCGAGCAGAGTAAGTTTACTCGCGCACCCAAGCAGTCGGAGTTAACACTTTCCACTAGTGCCGCCTATGTTCACTATGTTTCCAATGAGACTATTGGCGGCGTCGAATTTGGGTATATCCCGGATACGGGCGAGGTTCCCTTAATTGCTGATATGTCATCAACGATTCTTTCCCGGCCAATTGATGTCAAGCGTTTTGCGGTCATATACGCTGGCGCGCAAAAAAATATTGGACCTGCAGGATTAACATTATTGATTATCCGCGATGATATGCTGCAAAAATGTCCGGACTCGTTGCCTTCGATGTTTAATTACAAATCACTCGCCGATAGTGACTCAATGTTGAATACCCCTCCGACCTATAGCTGGTATCTGGCAAGCCTGGTTTTTGAGTGGCTTGCGCAAAAAGGTGGTTTGTCGGCAATGGCGGATGTGAATAAACGAAAAGCGGAAAAGTTATATCAGACAATTGATACTTCCGATTTTTATAAAAACCCGGTAGAGCTGGGAAGCCGATCATGGATGAATATACCGTTTACCTTAAAGGACTCAAAACTGGATGCTGAGTTTCTACAGCAGGCAACGCAAAAGGGCCTAAAAACGCTCAAAGGGCATAGATCAGTTGGCGGTATGCGCGCGAGTATTTATAATGCAATGCCGGAATCGGGCGTTGATGCACTAATCGAATTTATGCAAGAATTTGCTGTTCGTAACAGCTAACCTACCAAGTGAGTCATATGTATAAAATACTAACCTTAAATAATATTTCGGTCGCAGGCTTAGAAAAATTTCCTCGGGATTGTTATGAGATTGCATCAGAAATACAACATCCTGATGCGATTTTGCTACGCTCGAGCAGTATGCATGAAATGGAAATACCGCAAACCTTAATGGCGGTTGGCCGTGCCGGTGCTGGCGTTAATAATATTCCTGTTGAGAAAATGAGTAAACACGGCATTCCTGTTTTTAACGCGCCAGGTGCTAATGCCAATGCGGTTAAAGAACTGGTTATTGCTGGAATGTTGTTAGCGTGTCGCAATATATGCCAATCGTGGAAGTTTGCGACCGGTTTAAGTGGTGAGGATTCCGGAATACACAAGGAAGTAGAAAAAGGTAAAAAGAATTTTGTTGGTTTCGAGTTGCCCGGGCGCACGCTTGGTGTGATTGGTCTTGGTGCAATTGGGGTCAAGGTCGCGAATGCCGCTTTAACGCTGGGTATGAAAGTGATCGGTTACGATCCAGAAATTACCGTTGAACGTGCATGGCAAATGTCCTCGGAAGTCACTCAGGCAAACAGTGTTGAGCATCTGCTTTCGGAAGCAGATTTTATTACTTTTCATGTGCCACTCATTGAGGCGACCAAAAATCTGATTAATGCTGAACGTATACGTCATATGAAAGATCATGCGGTGGTTTTGAATTTTGCGCGCAATGGTATTGTCGATGACCAGGCCGTTTGTGACGCACTGAATTCGGGGAAACTTTATGCTTATGCCTGTGATTTTCCCAATAATTTATTAAAAGACCATCCACAAGTTATTACCTTGCCCCACCTGGGTGCATCGACTAAAGAAGCTGAGGACAATTGTGCGATTATGGTTGCCGATCAAGTTCGTGATTATCTGGAGAATGGCAATATAAAAAATTCAGTCAATTTTCCGACCGTTAACATGCCCCGAAACAGCGGATATCGGCTCGTTGTTGTCAATGATAATGTCCCCAATATGCTTGGACAGATTTCGACAAAACTGGCTGATGCTGGCTTAAATATTATTGATATGCTGAACAGGTCAAGAAATGATTTGGCCTATACCTTGGTCGATGTCGACTCAGAAATTCCCAAACCGGTTATCGAAGCCTTAAAAGCGATATCGGGTGTTTTATGTGTTCGACTTATTGGCAAAATTGATTGTTAAACCCGTTGTTTTAATTTATCTTTATTAATTATGAAAAAGGAAAATCCGCTAAAAGCGCTACGCGATAAAATTGATGCACTGGATGAAAATCTCCAGCTGCTCATAAATGAGCGCGCGTCTATTGCCCAACAAGTAGCAAAGATAAAGCAGGCTATCAGTGGTGAAACCCACTTTTATCGCCCTGAGCGTGAAGCGGCTGTTTTAAACCGGGTGCAACAACGAAACCAGGGGCCACTCAGTAAGGAAGAAATAGCACGCCTGTTTCGGGAAATCATGTCAGCTTGTCTGGCTTTGGAACAGACATTAAAGATCGCCTTTTTAGGCCCGGAAGGCACCTTTACCCAAACTGCAGCACTAAAGCATTTTGGACATTCGATAACGACAGCCCCGATGACGTCAATTAATGAAGTTTTTCGCGAAGTCGAGTCGGGCGGAGTGAGTTATGGGGTTGTGCCGGTAGAGAATTCAACGGAAGGTGTTATTAATCATACACTCGATATGTTTATGCAATCGCCACTAAAGATATGCGGAGAAGTGGAGCTACGCATTCATCATCATTTAATGTCCACGTGTACTGACCTGCATAAAATACAGCGGGTTTATTCCCATCAACAATCGTTTGCTCAATGTCGAAGTTGGCTGGATACGCATTTACCCGACGCCGAACGAATAGCCGTGAGCAGTAATGCCAAGGCTGCTAAAACGGCCTATGCACAGGAAAATGCTGCTGCGATCGCCGGGGAAAGTGCAGCTGAAATCTATAAGCTCGATTATCTATCAAAAAATATTGAAGATGATCCCGATAACACCACGCGATTTTTAATCATTGGCAGGCTGGATACGCCTCCGAGTGGCAACGACAAGACCTCGCTGCTACTGTCAACCGGTAACAAGGTGGGGACTTTGCATAGCTTGCTGGCTCCCTTTCTAAAACACAAAATTAGCATGACCCGAATTGAGTCGCGTCCGTCGCGCAGAGGTATGTGGGATTATGTTTTTTTTATTGATATCGCCGGTCATGTTAAAGACGCCAGCGTTAAAGCAACACTTGAAGAATTAAGCCACGAAGCATTGTCAGTTAAGGTATTAGGATCGTATCCGTGTGCAGTTTTATAAATTATTTAATCCGGTAATACAATAAAACAAGGTTCTAGAGAAAATGAATTCAATATTTGAGTCGTTTATTAGCCAGGCAAATCCCGGTGTACAGGGTTTGCGTCCCTACTTGCCAGGCAAGTCAGTCGCTGAGCTGGAAAGAGAATATGGGGTTACCAATGCGATTAAACTGGCCTCCAATGAAAATCCGCTGGGACCAGGTCCAAAGGCGTTGGCAGCGGCGACGCTCGCGCTCGCTGAGCTAACGCGTTATCCGGATGGTAATGCTTTTGAATTAAAACATCAGTTGGCGGTAAAATATCAAGTTGATGAATCCTGTATCACGATTGGTAATGGTTCTAACGAGATACTCGAATTATTGGCAAGAGTTTTTTTAAAGCCGGGTACCAATGCCGTCTTTTCCGAACATGCTTTTGCCGTGTATCCGCTCGCGACACAGGCCGTCGGTGCCAGTGCCAACATCGCCCAAGCGTTTTCACAAGATCATGCGACGCCTTTTGGGCATAATTTGCCAGCGATGTTAGCCTGTATCAATGACGACACGCGGCTTGTTTTTATTGCCAACCCCAATAATCCAACCGGTACCTGGCTAAGCTCTGCCGATTTACTCGGTTTTATCGAGCAAGTCCCAGCGCATATTGTCGTGGTGGTTGATGAAGCCTATTTTGAGTATGTTGATGAAGCGGATTATCCCGATACGCTGTCGTGGATGTCACGTTTTTCAAATTTAGTGATTACCCGAACTTTTTCTAAAATCTATGGGTTGGCGGCACTAAGAATAGGATATAGTCTGGCGAATAGTGAAATTTCCAATTTACTTAATCGCGTACGGCAGCCATTTAATGCCAATGCGGTCGCACAGGCGGCGGCGGTAGCGGCACTGGGTGATCAAGAATATTTGTGCCAAAGTGTTGAGAAAAATCGGGCCGGTCTGGTGCAATTGGGTAGCGGATTTAATAAGTTGAATCTTGACTATGTACCTTCTGTTGCTAATTTTATTTTAGTGAATGTCAAGCAACCCGGTTTGGCCATTTATGAGAAGTTGTTAAAACAGGGTGTTATTGTCAGGCCGGTAGCCAATTATGGTTTACCGGATTATTTGCGTATAACGGTTGGTACAGTTGATGAAAATCAAAAATGCCTCGAGGCACTCAATTCGGTATTAGCATTGTCGACTTAAGTATTATGATAAACACACTTTGTATTATCGGCGTTGGTTTAATAGGGGGATCGTTTGCACACGCGGTTAAACGCGCTGGTCAATGCAAGCGTATTGTCGGTTACGGGCGCAATAAGGCATCGCTGGAAAAAGCAGTGGCGTTGGGGGCGATTGATGCCTTTAGTTTGCAACTCGACGAAGTGGCCAGTGATGCGGATGTTATTTTACTGGCAACGCCATTGGGGGCCATGGCGGATATTATGACAGCACTAAAAGACCTGATTAGCGAAGATACCATTATCACGGATGTCGGCAGCGCCAAGGCATGTGTGCTTGATTCAGTTGCTCGTGTGTTTGGGTCAATGCCACAAAATTTTGTTGCCGGTCACCCGATCGCCGGTACCGAAAACAGTGGTGTAGAAGCAGCATTTCCCGAGTTATTTGCAAACCGGCGCGTGATCCTCACCCCCACCGATAAAACCAGTAAAAAGGCGTTGGCGACGGTCAGGCATCTTTGGGAGTCAACCGGTGCAATGGTGACCCAAATGGACGCCAAACATCACGATGAAGTGCTTGCGGCAACCAGTCACTTGCCACATGTCCTGGCGTTTACACTGGTCGATACCCTGGCGCAATTGAGTGAGCGACAGGAAATATTCGAGTATGCAGCCGGTGGTTTTCGCGACTTTACCCGAATTGCTTCCAGTGATCCGCTTATGTGGCAAGATATCTGTATCGATAATAAAAATGCGATATTAAAAGTAATTCAAGCGTTTGAAGATAACCTGCAAAAACTGAAACAAGCCATAAAAAATGAGGATAGCGCGTCTATTCGCCAGGTATTTCAATCAGCAAAGCAAGCCCGGGATGAATATCGTTTAAAACTAGCAGAGCAAGACCGGCCTGACAGTATTGGAAAAAATACCAGCTCATGAGCAAATTAGACAGTCATGTTATTAAAGTAAACCCTGGTGGCAAACTTAACGGGTCGGTTCGGGTGCCCGGCGATAAATCCATATCACATCGTTCTATCATGCTCGGTTCCCTTGCCGATGGTCCTGTGCATATATCCGGTTTTCTCGAAGGCGAAGACGCCTTGGCGACACTGGCCGCATTTGTGGCAATGGGGGTGAAAATCGAAGGACCTGTTGATGGCAAAGTACTGGTTCACGGCGTCGGTTTGCACGGACTAAAATCAGCGGATAACGCCCTGGATTTGGGCAACTCAGGGACGTCAATGCGGCTGCTGAGTGGTTTATTAGCGGGTCAGAATTTCGCATCGACATTAACAGGTGACCGATCATTATCGACCAGGCCGATGCGCAGAGTCACTGATCCCTTGATCACAATGGGTGCAACGATAGGCACTAGCAGTGATGGCTTTGCACCGATAAAAATTAGCGGCATGGGTGACGGTGGCACGAGGTTACAAGCAATCGATTATAAATTGCCGGTCGCTAGCGCACAAATAAAATCCTGTTTATTGCTTGCCGGACTGTATGCGACTGGAAAAAGTTGTGTGACCGAGCCGGGTATTACCCGTGATCATACGGAACGCATGTTAGCCGGGTTTGAATATCCGTTAGCAGTCAGCAGGCAGGGCGATGAGACGACGGTTTGCATCGAAGGCGGTCATTCGTTAAAAGCAATGGATATTGATATACCTGGCGACATTTCTTCAGCGGCCTTTTTTTTAGTCGGTGCATCGATCGCAGCAGGTTCTGAAATCACCATCAACCACGTTGGCATCAATCCAACGCGAACTGGCGTGATTGATATTTTACGCATGATGGGGGCGGATATTGAGTTTAAAAATCAGCGCGAAGCCGGTGGTGAACCGGTCGCCGATATAACAGTACGTGCTTGCCAGCTAAAAGGTATACGAATTCCCGAATCACTGGTGCCACTGGCAATAGACGAATTTCCGGTCCTTTTTATCGCCGCCGCTTGTGCCAAAGGCGAAACGCTACTGACCGGCGCTGAAGAGCTACGCGTCAAGGAAAGTGATCGAATCCAGGTGATGGCAGATGGTTTGCAAAAATTAGGAATTAACGCAAACGCGAGCAAAGACGGGATGATTATACAGGGTGGCGAGTTGACGGGTGGCAAAGTGGATAGTCATGGTGATCACCGTATCGCGATGGCCTTTGCAATCGCTGGTATGCGCGCCAGCGGCCAAATCGAGATTACCGATTGTGCCAACGTCAGAACATCATTTCCAAACTTTGTGTCGCTAGCCGCCAGTCTTGGAATGGCGATACAGGAGTAACGATGCAAGCCGATATCCCCGTGGTTACAATCGACGGTCCCAGTGGGTCTGGAAAAGGCACTGTTTGTGCAAAAATCGCCAAAAAACTGGGTTGGAATCTGCTCGATAGCGGTGCCTTATACCGGTTGGTTGCACTCGATGCCGAGCAATCCGGTGTTAGTTTTGATGAAACTGAGCAATTGGTCGAAATTACGCTAAACCTGGATGTTAATTTTACCGTCGTCGATGACGATGAAGTAAGAGTCTGGTTGCATAATGACGATGTCACCGACAAGATCAGAACCGAAATTAGTGGTAACAACGCCTCAAAAGTTGCGGTTGTGCCCGCAGTTCGCTCAGCACTGCTGGACAGGCAAAGGCGATTTTTAACGCATCCAGGCCTTATTGCTGACGGAAGAGACATGGGAACGGTTGTATTTCCCCAGGCAGAGACTAAAATATTTCTTACAGCCAGTGCTGAAGAACGCGCGCAAAGGCGATATAATCAGTTGAAAGAAAAGGGCTTAAATGTTAGTCTTGCGCAGCTTTCCAAAGACATAATGGAACGTGACAAGCGTGATGCATCACGAGCGGTAGCACCGCTAAAACCGGCTGATGACGCGCATATTTTAGACACGACGGGACTGTCGATACCCCAGGTAATCACTCGGGTTTTGGACACGATTCAGGTTTGATCCGCCAGTTTAAGGTATAAATACCAGTTTTTTTAGCGTTATATGGGGACTACGTCCGCTTGGCTTGCGGATATTAGTCGTATTTTTAAATTGACCCACGGCGGCCATAAAATCCGTGGATTAAGTTTCCCTGATTCGAAGTTGTTTTTAAGTGACTTGAATACAGGGGTTGGATGAACATTTACATGACTGAGTCTTTTGCAGAATTATTCGAACAGAGTTTAGAACAAAACATCATGCAACCAGGCGCCATACTCAATGGCACGGTTGTCGAAATTCGTAATGATGTTGTCGTTGTCAACGCCGGCCTTAAATCTGAAGGCATTATTCCTATAGAGCAATTCAAGAACGAAAAAGGTGAGTTGGAAATCACCGTTGGCGACGAGGTTGAAGTATCGCTGGATACGATCGAAGACGGATTTGGCGAAACGCGCCTGTCCCGCGAAAAAGCCAAACGCGCGCGCGCATGGATTCGGCTGGAAAAAGCATTGGAAGACAATGCAATTATTACCGGTATTATCAATGGTAAGGTCAAAGGTGGTTTTACTGTCGCATTGAGTGATATCTGTGCATTTTTACCCGGATCGCTGGTTGATGTACGTCCTGTTAGAGACGCCTCTTATCTGGAAGGCCGGGAACTGGAATTCAAGATTATCAAACTCGATCGTCGTCGCAACAATGTTGTTGTTTCCAGACGGGCCGTCGTTGAAAATGAATACTCTGCAGAGCGTGATGCCTTGCTCGAAAACCTGCAAGAAGGCAATTCTGTTAAAGGTGTGGTTAAAAATCTTACCGATTATGGTGCATTTGTTGATCTCGGCGGTGTGGATGGTCTGTTGCATATTACCGATATGGCGTGGAAACGAGTTAAACACCCGTCGGAAATCGTCAATGTCGGTGATGAGATTGATGTAAAAGTATTGAAATTTGATCGTGATAAAAACCGGGTTTCGCTGGGTCTAAAACAGTTAGGCAGTGATCCATGGATTGATATTGAAAGACGTTATCCGGAAAAAACCCGATTGTTTGGCAAGGTTACCAATATCGCTGATTATGGTTGTTTTGTTGAAATCGAAGAAGGTGTTGAAGGCCTGGTTCATGTATCGGAAATGGACTGGACCAATAAAAATGTTAATCCGGCCAAAGTCGTCCATTTAACCCAGGAAGTCGAAGTCATGGTTCTTGATATTGATGAGGACCGAAGACGTATATCGCTGGGTATGAAGCAATGTACACCGAATCCATGGGAAGAATTTGGTACCAACAATAAGAAAAATGATCATATCAGTGGCAAGATCAAATCGATTACCGATTTTGGTATATTCGTCGGTCTTGATGGTGGTATTGATGGGTTGGTACATTTATCGGATATTTCCTGGAACTCAACCGGTGAAGACGTTATTCGCAACTACTCTAAAGGCATGGAACTGGAAACTGTTATTCTGGCGATTGACCCCGAAAGAGAAAGAATATCGTTAGGTATAAAGCAGATGGATAAAGATCCGTTCTCGGCCTTTGTCGCCGCTAATGCAAAAGGATCTATTGTGACCGGTAAGGTTCTTGAAGTTGACGCTAAGGGTGCCCTAATCTCTTTGGAAGAGGGTATCGAAGGCTATTTACGCGCATCAGAGCTTGCCCGTGATCGTGTCGAAGATGCACGTACCGTGCTTAGCGAAGGTGACGAGGTCGAGGCTAAATTTTTAGGTGTTGATCGCAAAAACCGGACTATAAATTTATCCATTAAAGCCAAAGAGTATGCTGATGAAGCGAAAGTCGTTGAAGAGTATTCACGTGATGCGAATACCGGGACTACCTCGCTGGGCGATATTTTAAAAGAACAAATGGACGGTGGAGACAACTAGGCCAATAAACCCTGGTAACATTAAGTTATTAGGGCGAAGCTAAAGTCTATTCTCTCCGTATAGAACCATTTTTGACTAAAGGTCAACCAAATTAACTAATTATTTTTATTGAAAAAATAGAAATTATGTAGTAATTTCAAATGGTAGGCACACTTTGCCGAAGTATCGGAGAGAATAATGACAAAATCTGAATTGATTGAGTCTCTATCCAGAAAGCAGAGCCAACTTCATCCCCGTGATGTCGAAATGGCTGTTAAAAATCTTTTGGAGCAGATGAGCCAATCGCTGGCTAGCGGTTCACGAATCGAAATACGTGGATTTGGTAGTTTTTCGCTACATTTTCGACCACCACGGGTCGGACGTAACCCAAAAACGGGTTCGCCAGTCCCATTGCCTGGAAAACATGTCCCTCATTTCAAACCCGGAAAAGAATTGCGTGAGCGGGTTGATATGAATAGCGCCAATAGTGAAATTAGTCAGGACATGTCAGCGGCTAACGATTAATCAATAATCCTTATCGATAATTCTTTTCAGTCCTCATTGTGAGGAATGGTCTTTTATATTTTATTTTTCTGCATCATAATTACGTAAATATAATTCGATAAATTACCTGTAGGCTGTATGAAGATATTTTCAATATTGTTTTCAATCATTATCGTGGTGATCGGGGTTACGTTTGCAGTACTCAATACTACGCCGGTCACTATTAACCTCTTTGAGAAATGGCAATTTGAAGATGTTGCCTTATCACGGGCATTGATCATCGCGTTTGCCATTGGTGCTATCTCAGGAATATTGGCTGGCTTGATGATGATTTTTAGTTTAAAACAGACCAATGGCAAACTGAAAAAAGAGCTTAAACGCGCTCAGACTAATACTAAATCACTGAAAGCATCTGTCATAAGAGACCGGGATATGGATTAATGCTGGAATTGCTATGGATTTTGTTACCTATTGCGGCCGCATCAGGATGGTATGCGGCGGCCAAAGTATCAAAACGTAAAGGCAAACGTATTGATGACATTAATTCGGACTATATTCGTGGATTAAATTATCTGCTAAATGAACAACCGGATAAAGCGCTTGAGGTGTTTATCAAAATGGTTGAAGTCGACGCAGATACCGTTGAAACACATCTTGCACTTGGCTATCTGTTCCGGCGTCGAGGCGAAACGGACCGGGCCATCCGTATACACCAAAATTTGATTGCGCGTCCAAGAATGGATAACGATATCCGCACGATGGCCTTGCTTGAATTGGGTGAGGATTATATGAAGGCGGGCCTTTTTGACCGGGCCGAAAATCTTTTTCTCGAGCTAGTCGACTTAAATGAACATACTGCTAGAGCGTTGATGCACCTGCGGGATATATACCAGCAAGAACAGGATTGGGACAAGTCAATAGAAATATGTAGGAGAATTGAATCTATTCAAGCAATTTCACTGGCACCGACAATTGCTCAATATCAGTGTGAAAAGGCCGAAGCGAAAATACGTAATAACGACCTAAAAGAAGCAGAGGTTTTTATCAAACAGGCACTAGCGGAGGAAAAAAACTGTGTTCGCGCTAGTATTCTACAGGCGCGTATCGACACCCGGAACAGTAATTTCCACGCCGCGATTAGTTCCTACAAACATGTTGTTGAGCAGGATTTCGATTATTTCCCAGACATAATCGATCCGTTGCTTGATTGTTGCCGCCGTGCAGGCCAGGAAAAAGAATTAATGGAATTTCTGCGCGAGATGCTTAAAAGACGCACGGGTATTTCCGCCATGCTTGCGCTTGCAGGTCTAATCCGAAACTCTAAAAACGATAAGGAAGCGATGGAATATGTTGCTGATGAACTGCGTAAACGGCCATCAGTAAAAGGGTTAAACTGGTTGATTGAACTGAGTATGCAGCACAGTCAAGGCGAAGCCAAAAAAAATCTGGAAATATTTCATGATCTGACCCACAAGCTGTTGGTCAATAAACCAATCTACGAATGTAATAATTGTGGTTTTTCCGGTAAGTCATTGCACTGGCAATGTCCCGGTTGTAAAAATTGGAATACGGTTAAGCCAATTCATGGGTTGGAAGGGGAGTAAAACAGTAAACACAAATAAAAGTTGTCACGCAGTTTAAATCATTCCGAAAGTTCTAGTAAATTCCAATAATCATTAACTATTCATTAACACTACTGTCCCGTTAAGAACTAAATAAACAGGCCTGACCACTCTTGTTTTGTTACAATGAAATCACCACAAGACATTGAAAAACAAAAGGATCAGACCATGAGTCATTATAATACTGTATTTTCACAACTACTGAAACTAATACCGAGACATGAATTCGAAACCTTGGCAAATCAGCACCATAGTGGTCGTTCTTTCCGAAAAGCCAGTCGATGGTCGCAATTTGTGACCATGACAATGGCGCAAATAACGGGACGAATTAGTCTACGAGATATTGTGGAAAATGTATCAGCACAAGTTCATCGCCTTTATCATTTGGGTAGCGCCCAATTATCGCGTTCCAATTTATCACGTATTAATGAGGAAAAACCTTTTACCTTGTACGAGGCTTTATTTGAAAAACTATTCCATCGTTGCCAGGCAATCGCACCACAACATAATTTTCGGTTTAAAAACCCACTTTATTCACTCGATGCTTCCACGATAGACTTATGCTTATCTGTTTTTCCCTGGGCCAGATTTCGTAAAACAAAAGGCGCGATCAAACTTCATGTGGGACTCAATCATGCCGGTTATCTTCCTGAATTTGTGACGGTCACTGACGGGAAGGATCATGATGTCACGGTTGGCCGCCTACTTGAATTTCCAAAAGGAAGTATTGTGGCAATCGATAAAGCTTATACTGATTACACGTGGTATCAACAATTGACTGTAAAAGAAGTCTATTTCGTCACTCGAATCAAGACCAATGCAAAATACAGAGTCATTGAAAGGCGCTCGGTCTTAAAGGGAAAAGGACTCACCTGCGATCAGACAATCCAATTCACCGGAATTCAAACGTCGAAGAAATGTTCAACACCCTTGCGCCGCATCGGTTATCGGGATATCACGACAGGCAAACATTATTTTTTTCTAAGCAATAATTTCAAATTATCCGCGAAAACCATTGCTGATATTTATAAAGCGCGATGGCAAGTAGAGTTATTTTTCAAATGGATCAAACAAAATTTGAAAATTAAATCTTTTGTGGGCACGAGCAAAAATGCAGTGATGACGCAAATATGGATTGCTTTATGTCTTTATCTACTGTTAGCTTTTGTTAAGTTTCAATCACGACTCGACAAGAGCATGCAACAGATTTTGCGCTTGTTGCAACTCAATTTATTTGAAAAAAGAGACCTGATGGCATTGTTACGCGGTGATCCTCCTCGAGAGAGTCAACAGAATATTAATCAGATGAGTTTATTGTGAAAGTTAGCGGGACAGCAGTGATTCATTAACTAATCCTTAGCCTTTTTATTTTGGTACGAAAAGTGCCTGTTAATGCTCAAGGAGAGTCCCATGTGGAAAACTGACAAAAAAATACTGCGGGTATTTGGCTGCATACTCGGTTTGGTGATCGCATTGATATTCGGTTTGCTAATTCCTTGGGTTTCTGAGTTGGCTTGGCCGTTATGGCCCTGGATTGCCTCTATGGTCACGGTAGTGTTTTCTGTTTTTTGGCCAAAATTGCTATTACCGGTCTTTGTATTACTGTCTGTTGTCTCTGGTATGATTGGTAAAGTAGTCAATTTTCTGGTCTTGTCATCTGTTTTTATCGTGTTAATAACACCAATTGCACTCTTGTTTAAATTAAAAAACCGGGATATTTTACAAAGAAAATTTGACAGTGAGCTTAGTAGTTATTTAACAAGAACTAGCACGCGCGACCCAAACCATATGGAGAAACCCTACTAGTGTTGGAATTTATAAAAGATCTGTGGGGTTTTATGAAAGTACGCAAAAAATTCTGGATGTTACCGGTTTTTCTGGTGCTTGGATTATTGGGAATATTAGTCGTATTTACTGAAGGTTCAGCCCTTTCTCCGTTTATCTATGCGCTGTTTTAATGAATATTATTGGTATTTCTGCCTATTATCATGATAGCGCTGCGGCATTACTGATCGACGGAAAGATTGCAGCCGCAGCCCAGGAAGAACGTTTTAGTCGAATAAAATTTGATTATGGATTTCCCGAAAAATCGATCCGGTTCTGCCTGGAAAGCAACCATCTTAAATTGAGTGATATTGATGCCGTTGTTTTTTATGATAAACCTTTTATTAAGTTTGAAAGACTATTAGAAACCTATTTTAGCTACGCACCGCAAGGTCTGGTTTCATTCTTAAAATCCATGCCAGTCTGGTTAAAGCAAAAACTGTTTTTGAAATCGGTTTTAAAAAAACAACTAGCCAGTCACTTTGGACTAGCTGAAAAGCAGCTTCCGCAATTGTATTTTTGTGAACACCATGAATCGCATGCAGCCTCTGCATTTTATCCTAGTCCGTTTGGGAATGCGGCGGTATTGTGTCTTGATGGCGTCGGGGAGTGGTCGACCAGTACAGCATGGCATGGCAATGGTAATCAGCTCGATCAATTATGGGAAATCAAGTTTCCTCATTCACTGGGTTTGTTATATTCGGCGTTTACCTATTTTACTGGTTTTAAGGTTAATTCCGGCGAGTACAAGTTAATGGGCTTGGCACCCTACGGTGTTCCAAAATATGCCAATATTATCAAAGAGCATTTGCTTGATATTAAATCCGATGGGAGTTTCCGTCTGAATATGGAATATTTCAGTTATGCGACAGGTCTAAGGATGACGAACGGCAAATTCTCCAGATTATTTGGCATTCAACGTCGGAAACCGGAAACAGACCTTAATCAGACGCATATGGATATTGCCAGTTCGATTCAACAGGTAACTGAGGATATCGTACTTCGGTTAGCCAATACCGTTTATAAAGAAACAGGAAAAGAAAACTTGTGTATGGCCGGTGGTGTCGCGTTAAATTGCGTCTCTAATGGAAATTTATTGCGTAAAGGCCCCTTTAAAAATATCTGGATACAGCCAGCGGCCGGGGACTCCGGTGGCGCTATCGGCGCTGCATTAAGATATTGGTATGGGTATCACCATAAACCACGGAAAACCAATCAACAGGATGCTATGCAAGGCAGTTACCTAGGGCCAGCATTTACCCCCAGGCAAATTAAAAAGCAGCTGGAATCAACAAAAGCCGTCTTTACTGAATTGGATGAAGGTGATTTATATCATCAGGTCGCAACCCTGTTAGCCGATAAAAAAGTGATTGGCTGGTTCCAGGATAGAATGGAGTTTGGCCCAAGGGCACTGGGAAACCGTTCTATTTTAGGCGATCCACGTGGTTCTGATACCCAGGCTGTGGTGAATCTTAAAATAAAGTATCGAGAATCATTTCGACCTTTTGCACCGTCGATTCTTGCGGATAAAGTTCAGGATTATTTTGAGCTAGCAGTGGAAAGTCCTTATATGTTACTGGTCGCACCGGTTAAAGAACATTTGCGCTTACCCGTACCTGATGCAAAAAAGGCCCTGTTTGGAATCGATATGCTCAATGTGCCACGGTCATCTATACCGGCGGTGACTCATGTTGATTATTCGGCACGCGTGCAAACCGTTAGTGAAAGTGGTAATCGTAAATATTATCAATTGATCAAAGCGTTTTTTGCGATAACAAATTGTCCCGTCGTATTAAATACTTCATTTAATGTTAGGGGAGAGCCAGTCGTTTGTACACCCTTTGATGCCTACCAATGTTTTATGCGTACAGAGATGGATTATCTGGTTGTTGGTAACTTTATTTTTGATAAGCAAAAGCAACCGCCGTGGCATGAGCAAAAATACTGGCAAGAAGAATTTGAACTTGATTAGCGCTTCATTCAAATATCAGCTAGTAAAAATAACTTTAGGCCTGGATTAATGAAAAAAGAATGGTTATTGACTATCGTAAGTACGCTGGTGACACTGTTAATTGCAGTTGTGCTAATCAGAATATACGTTCCCGGGTTAGTTGGTGCTATTCCAGGTCAGGCGGTAGTCAAACTTGACAGGAAAGTGCCAGCGTTTTATGAATCAATTTTTCGTAATAAGGATTATGCATCAAAAAAATTCCTGCTTAATGATCCGTATACGTTAGTGCGCGCCAAGCCGCTAATGCCACCGATGCAAGGGATGGGTCCCAATGACATGCTTGGGTTTAGAAACGACCGCATTCCCAATGTTGCTGACATTGTTGTTATCGGTGACAGCCAAACCTATGGTAACAATGCGCCATATAAATATAATTTCCCGTCCCTGCTCGAAGTCTATAACGCCGATCGGTATTCGTCGGTTTATAACATGTCAACGGGAGGCTGGGGTGCTGTGCAATATTTATATATTGCCTTAAAGGCGAGAGTATTTAGGCCTCGTGTGCTTATTGTGGCATTCTATACTGGGAATGATCCTTTAGATTCATTTCGCCTGGTTTATGGCAGTGACTTGTGGAGCGCGCTACGTCCAGATAAAAATCTGTCTGTAGACATGATGCCTAAGGTCAGTTACCCAGTGCCTCAATCTGAACAATGGTCAGTGTCCTTTCGTGACGGCGTTAAAACGGTATTTACGCCTAAACTTAGATTGTATTCCAATCAGAAAAACAAAGTTACCCGAGCAGGTTATCGAATAATGGCTGACGCTGCGAAACATATAGTGGATGTATATCAGTCTTCACAAACGAAAGTAATATTTACCATTATTCCAACTAAAGAGCTAGTATATTACTTTAAACTACAGCAAGAAAATCTACCGTTAAATAAATTCTATATCCAATTGGTGGCTAACGAAAAAAGCAATATAGACTATCTCAAATCAAAAATTAACCTGCTTAAAACCGCAAACTATATTGATCTTGTCGCCCCGTTGCAAAAAATAGCACTTACAAGAACACAATTGTATCCGGCAGATATGAATGGTCATCCCACGGCGCTTGGTTATGCCGTTATTGCAAAAACACTTTCTACTGGCATATCCAAGCTATTGCCTAAACGAAAAAAGGGTTTGCTCGCCTTGCGTACCGCAAACAATAAAACGTCGTATTTATTTGTACGTGATGGGCGTTATTGGGTATTTTCGAGTAAATCCGTGGTAAAAGAAAATGGTTGGGATATTAATGCAGAAATACCCCTTCTTGACCCACGAACAATATTAAGCCTGGATAACATGGGTTATATTGATAGGG
>QILK01000197.1 GCA_003233345.1 Gammaproteobacteria bacterium
CCTCCTTACTAGCAGCAGAAAAGTCGGCCGGTAACGCCGGAAAAGCTTTACACGAGCAACGTTGTACTGCATGTCATAAAACGGATGTCTACACCAATAAGAAGCGGAAAGTAAAAACACTTGCTGCACTTAAAGTCCGGGTGGCGGGTTGTGCAAAAGCAAATAAGACTGGTTGGAAAGCAAAACAGGTAGATTCAGTAATGGAGTATTTGAATTCAAACTTTTATAAATTCAGTATATTCGATTAGTCACCTAGTCAAGCAAAAAGTCGACGATGTTTGTCGCTCAATATGAAATCCTATTTATTTTATGAGTAACCTGCCTTAGGTTTTTCAGTTATTATTAATTGATGAATAACGCACTTGTTATAGAGAATCTCAATAAATCTTACGCAAACGGTCTAAAGGCCGTTTGTGATTTAAACTTGTCTATCAAACAAGGAGAATTTTTTGCGCTATTGGGTCCGAATGGTGCGGGTAAATCTACCACGATAGGTGTGATTACATCATTAGTGACAAAAACATCGGGCAAAGTCACGATTTTTGGAAACGATATAGATACTCATTTTGTTAAAGCGCGGAGATCGATTGGACTGGTTCCACAAGAGTTTAATTTTAATATATTTGAACCGATTGTCGAAGTATTGATAAATCAGGCAGGTTATTACGGAATTCCTAGAAAAATTGCACAAGAATCGGCGGAGCATTATCTTAACAAATTACGTTTATGGGATAGGCGAAAGGACAGCGCAAGGCTGTTATCTGGTGGCATGAAAAGACGTTTAATGATAGCACGTGCATTAGTGCATCATCCAAAGCTATTAATATTAGATGAACCCACGGCAGGTGTTGATCTGGAAATTCGATATTCAATGTGGGAATATTTCCAAGAATTAAATGCTAGCGGGGTAACCATTATATTGACGACACATTATCTTGAAGAGGCGGAAAGCTTGTGTCGCCATGTCGCTATAATTGATAAAGGCCGTATTGTTGAGGATACCAGTATTCGCCAGCTAATTAATAGTATGGGAGAAGAAATATTTATATTAGATTTAAAAACGCCGATTAACGGGCAGTTGCAATTAGACAATCTTAAGATTCATATGATCGATAGTACGACAATAGAAATCGAATTATCTCGCGAAACCACCATTAATGAGTTGTTTAAAATATTAAGTAATGCAGAGATAGAAGTGCTGAGCATGCGTAATAAGTCGAGCAGGCTGGAGCAGTTTTTTCTGAATCTTGTCAGTGGTCACGACAAGGTATCTGAGCGGTCAGGAATATAGATGTTACTGAATGAAAAGGTTACCGCTTATAGAACGTTATTAACCAAGGAGGTTTTGCGTTTTTTGCGTATTTGGATACAAACCATTCTGCCGTCAATGATAGTGACGGCTCTTTATTTTGTAATATTTGGTAAACTGTTGGGAGAAAAGATAGGCCGCGTCGAAGGTTTAACTTATATCGAATTTATTGTGCCAGGTCTGATTTTAATGACTGTCATTACTAATTCGTACTCAAACGTGGTGTCTTCTTTTTATAGTGCGAAATTTCAGCGAAATATTGAAGAAATGCTGGTTTCGCCTATGCCCAATTATATTATTTTAATTGGTTTTATGTCGGGTGGTGTTGCTCGTGGTTTAATCGTAGGGCTTTCAGTCTTGTTGGTTTCAGTGTTTTTTGTTGATATTAGAATATTCAACATAACTGTGTTGATTTCAGTTTGTATCCTCACTTCAATATTATTTTCCATTGCCGGATTTATCAATGCCTTATACGCACAAAGCTTTGATGATATTTCAATTATTCCTACGTTTGTTTTAACACCTTTAACTTATCTGGGTGGGATTTTTTATTCAGCCAGCTATTTGCCCGGAATTTGGAAAGACATAGCTTTGTTTAACCCAATATTATATATGGTCAATACTTTTCGCTACGGATTTTGGGGTGTGGACGCGCCCTTGCTAAAGTCTTATATCGTAGTACTGGTAATTATCGCAGGGTTATATTTATACGCAATCAGTTTATTACGCAGTGGTAAAGGACTTAAAAGTTAATCGCTTACCGATTGCATAAAAACCTACAGTCCGACCTATTTTTGCCGAAATAATATGTATGAACATAGCCATTATAATTATTATTAGGCAAATATGCTGTCCAAATATTTTCAGAAAAAACTAGTCTTTCACAGGTTAAAACAAGCAGGTTTGCTCCTGGTGTTTAGTGCGTTCGTCAGTCTGGTGGTGGTATTAGTTAATACCGCGTCATATCAGGTTTCTGTGCAAAAGAATATTTTGTCGAATAGCAGCCAGGCTTTTTTCTATATGGCGAAGTACATGGTGGCCCAATTTAATTTAGATTTAGACAATAGAAAATCTCGCCGTGCTATACCAAATAAAAGCGAACTTAATTACTATGCTAAACGCTATAATTTTTCTTCGATTAGTGTCTATAACTTGAAAGGACAGCTCCGGGTCTCTAGTGATAATAGTGTGTCTGATAATATGAGTAGACAAAAAGGATTTATCTACGCGCTTTCGGGGCGATTCTATCAAAGGCAAATTAAAACCCGTTCAAAGAAAATGGTTGCACTGATATGGCTGCCGCTTGTTGATAAAAACACTAAAAGTCCAAGGGTTATATTTCGTTTTAGAAAAAATATCGGTGTTCTTAGCGCACCGTGGAAGGGTGTTTATGGTGACACCCTTGTGTTTTTTGCTGGTCTAATTGTATTGTTGTTATGTGTTTTATTTTTATATAAAAAACATACTATCAGAAAGAATCAATACAAGAATATTATCGAGGAAAATATAAGTGACCCGGCGCTAGGATGTGACGAATTAACTGGGCTGCCTAATAGAAAGAGTTTTAACGAGCGATTATTCTATGTTATTGAAAATGTAAAAAAACAGGAAGGTAAATTGTTTTTGCTGTCGCTTGATATTGACAGGTTTGCATTAGTTAATGACAATTTAGGGACGAGCATCGGAGACAAGCTGTTATTAACTGTTAGTCTCAAATTAAAAGCGATTATTCGTGAAGGGGATCTCGTGTCAAGAACGGGCAGCAATGAATTCTCCCTGATAATCAAGAATATTAAGAATAAAGATGAAGTCGATAGTATCGCTTATAGAATTAAGGCCATGTTACGAGCGATTGCTAATAGCGAAGGGAATAAAATGGTTATGACAGCCAGTATCGGCGTATCTATTTATCCTGATGATCATACAGATGGCAATGAATTGATAAAATATTCTCATCGTGCGATGGCAAAAGTTAAGAAGAAGGGTGGAAATGGATTTAGATATTATACCAAAGATTTAAGCAAAGATGTTGAAAGACGGTTCTCGCAGGAACAGAAGCTATATACAGCTGTAGAGAAAAATCAGTTTGTAGTGTATTTTCAACCAAAAGTAGATTCGCAGACTTGCAAATTATGTGGTATGGAGGCGTTGATCCGATGGAACGATGGCAGTGGAAAACTTATTCTGCCCTATGAATTTATACCGGCGCTGGAAGAGATGGGACTGATATTACAGGTCGGTGAATGGGTTCTGCGCCGTTCATGTATTAATACCCATCGTTGGAATTTACAGCATAAAAAATCACTACATGTTGCCGTAAATGTATCGGCTGTTCAATTTCAGGATGAAGGTTTTGTCAATACAGTAGCATCCGCACTCGAAGAATCTGGGTTACCCGCCAAGTTTCTGGAATTAGAAGTCACCGAAGGGATGCTAATGGAAAATACGGCAGCGAGTATCGAAGTATTAAATTGCTTGAAGAGGCTTGGCGTCAGTGTGGCCATTGATGATTTTGGTACTGGCTATTCATCAATGAGCTATCTACAGGTTTATCCTATTGATACCTTAAAGGTCGATAGAAGTTTTATCGCCGATATCGAAAAAAATTCCAATGGCGCAAAAATCACAACAGCGATAATTTCACTAGCTCATAATCTAAAATTAAATATAGTCGCTGAAGGGGTAGAGGATCAGTATCAATTAAAATACCTAAGCGCTCTGGGTTGCCAGCAGATTCAGGGTTTTTTCTTTAGCCAAGCCGTGTCTGAAACAGAGTTTGAAAAGATCATAAAAAATGAGGCCATACTGCTCGAAAATCTTCTCAAGTCAAAAAGGGCATAGGGAGTGAAGTTTATACATTTAGGTGACTTTTAGTAGTAAAAATAGTATGGTATAAATTAGTATCTTAGCTGAAATATCAATCAGTTATTCGACTGGGTGTCGCCTCATGGGCACCCCCAAATTTATTGAAACTGTGTTAACAAAACAATAGTCTTGCTAACTAAGATAGTTTTATTATTATAAGGATATGATGCGAACCCAACCCGGCACTGGCAGTTTGTTTTTTATTGTGATTTTATTCTTCACTTCATCTAACGCCGTGGCTTCATTGAAATTAATCAATTATTTTCCATTGACAGTGGCGTCAGAGTTTGCAGACATGGAAACCAGCTTTTTTGAGTCACTCAATATTGGCCCGGACGTCTTCAAGAATACATCGAAGTCCGGGGCCGCAGATACCGGCACCGGCAAGTATGGTAGTTCATTGCCGAGCCATCGGGATGGTCGTGCCAGTGAGTCAGCTAATGTTAAACCAATAGCTGAAACAAAGGTTCAAACCAAAAAAACAGAGTCTCCTGATTCACAAACATCGATGGAGGGTAATATGGGTATTTGGCAATTTTTTTTGATGGCGTTGGTTGCGTTGGTGTTTACAGCGATTTTATTTTTATTAGTGCGATTGAGTAAAAATGCAAAAGTGCTAGAGACGCCAAATAACTTGGTAAATCAAATTAAAGAGCTGGTTAAAGAATTTGATGGGCAGAATAAAAATATCAAAGACGTTAAAAATAGAATTCAAAAATCAGAAAATACTTTTCTCAAAGTAATTAGTAGTCATATTGATGAAAAACATAACCAGATGAGTAAAGAAATTGATATGCAGTTTCAGGATTTTCTCGGCACAAACAAAACGCTGATCCAGCAAAATAGTACGATCACAACTAAGATTTATGAAATGGAAGGCTTGATGTCGACGCTAAAGGCGTTTGTCGCAGAACAGAAAGCAGAGTTGAGGAAAATGCAGGAAGGCTATAACTGGTCGGTAATCAACAGTATGTGTATGGGACTGATTAGAATAATTGATAAACTGGATGAAGATATAAAAAATACCAGCAATAAAGATATTAAGACAAGTTTAAATGATTCACGTGCATTGATAACGGCGATGCTTGAGACCTACGATGTAGCAGAGATATCCCCGGAAGTTGGCAAGGCCTATCAGGACAAGGACAAATCGGAGAATATAAAGGTGACGATGGTAAAACCTAAAAAACAGGAGAAAAAGGGTACGGTCGCCAGGGTGATCAAGCCGAGCTTTATTTATCAGGGTGGATACGAGCAGGAAAAAGTATTACGGGCTGCGGAAATCGAAGTCTATCAATAAGCTTTCTGTTTTTTAATGCAATTCCATAGGGCTATATTATAATTGATTATAGAATGATCGACCAGCGAGCGAAACCAAACATGATTTTTTCTAAAAACAGGAAGCATCAGTGTATATTCGAGACTGGCTTTCCACTTTAATTTTAATATTTTACTGTTTTTTATGTTTTTATAAATGTCAAAATGTGAGCAGATAAAGTGCTCATTGCCAATATGTGTAAATCCAAAAGTGCTGGGTGGTAGCGTGCACACCAGATCACAGCAGTTTACTACTCGATAAATGTTTAGTGATTTATGTAATGGCATAAAATATTTGTCTACTAATCTCGGCGATCCAAATAGATAGCTTGCTTGCGGATTAAATCTTGCCGCCGCCAGAGTAGCCAATGCAGCCCCTAAACTATGTCCGGTAAACCAGAACTGGCAGGATTGATTTTTCAATGTTTTTAGTAGCGGTTCCAGTAATGGCCAAACTAAATCGATAGCGTTTAGAAAGCCACGGTGAACCTTTGTATTTTGCTGATAAACCGTTAGCGGAAAATTCAGATCCGTTTTTGCATCGACTTTATTTTTAAACTGGGTGCCACGAAATGCCAGTATGACCAACGATTGCGATCTGGCGAGATAACAAAACGTTTGCTCTACCTGTATGGTTTTAATTAAGCTAAACCCTGTGGCTGATAGCGCTGATTTTATCTGTTCTTTGTTGTGGTAGGCAAGATGGGATAAATTGGCTAGCCACCAGGCATTCTTTAAGTTGAAACTATGATCAGATATAGTCAGTGGCAGCTTAGGCAGGGTAAAAACCGGCAGGGTCTCTGGATAAAAAAGCCCGGTACCAAAATAATCATAGGGCGTAAGGACATTCGCTGACATGTTGCTCATTATGCAACAACTTGCCGGTTATGAAAACACCTGCTAAAGCCAAAGGGCTGAATGATTTTAAGCGCTGGTTTTCTGTTCGTGAGCAGGATGCATCAAACGATCTGTATACGCCATCGCCAGTGCAGATAATAGAAATGCCATATGAATAATGACTTGCCACATAATGGTCGAATCAGCTATGTGTGGCGCAAGAATAAATGTTTTTAATAAGTGGATAGAAGAAATGCCAATAAGCGCCATTGCCAGTTTTACTTTAAGCATACCGGCATTGACCTGTGACAGCCATTCAGGCTGATCTGGGTGTCCTCTTATGTGTAACCGGCTGACAAAGGTTTCATAGCCCCCTATGATGACCATGACCAGTAAATTGGCGATCATCACCACATCAATTAATGTCAATACTGACAGCATCACCTTAACTTCTGCTTCAATTTCGATGACTTTGCCACCACTGTTCTTTGATTTGGGTTGGCAAACTGAGTCTTTTGGAAGCTCGGGTGGGCTTGCGCTTTTAGTGTTAACTGGCTTATTAGCTTGGTTATTTTTGTTAATCGTTTCCTGATAAAAATTTTTGCCCTTGTTGCCACTGTAAACAGTCATGCAAGCTGTGCCACCAGCCTGAATACCGAACAAATGTACTAGTTCAATACAAAAATGATAGACATAGACGGCCTGAGCGATAATAAGCCCCAGGTATAAAGGAGCCTGAAGCCAGCGGCTCCAGAAAATAGAATTCCTCATAATTTTTTGCGATTTTGTTACGCCTTTCTTTGCTATATCTTTCACTTAGGTCTTCACTGCTGTTCAACGCGAGCGAAATGATACAACAGGTCGGGTAGAAATAACAGGTATAATGTACTAAATTTTGGTTCAGTGCACCGCGAATACGAATGTGCGATAATAGCGGCTGAAAACAGGCTGAACTGTATTAAAAAATTCACCAATATCAGGAAAATTATGGAAGCTGATAATAAAGAAGAAATAAGAAGACGTACCAAAATTCTTGCTACCATCAATCCAGATCGGGCATCAAAAGCGGTGATTAAAGCAATGATCAACGCGGGTATGGATGCAACCCGGCATAATTTTTCACATTCAACCATCGAAAAACACGTTAAGACAATCGAGCTAATCAGGGAAGTCAGCAAAGATATTCGCCCCGTTGGTATCGTTGTTGATCTACAAGGGCCGAAACTGCGCATTCTTGGATTTAAAGACAATAAAACAATACAACTAAAAACCGGACAGGTCTTTACGCTGGATATTAGTTGTGGCGAAAACGAAGGCAGCGACGAAAGGGTCGGCCTGGACTATAAAAAGCTTGTCGATGATGTTAAGACTGGTGATACGCTGGCACTTGCTGATGGTTTGATTAAAATGCAGGTTAGAGACAAGACCACAACTGAGATAATTTGTGAAGTCATGAATGACGGTGAGCTGAGCGGTCACAAAGGGATTAATAAAACAGGTGGCGGGCTTTCGGCGCCATCGTTAACAGAGAAAGATCGGGCCGATATCAAAGCGGTTGCACATTTGCAGCCAGACTATTTTGCACTTTCATTTGTAAAGAGTGAAGATGATATATTTGAAATGCAGGCAATTCTGAAAAAATTAAATTGCCATGCGGGTATTATTGCCAAGATTGAACGTAACGAAGCGATTAAGGGAATTAATCGAATCATCAAGGCTGCGGAAGTGATCATGATCGCTCGCGGCGACCTGGGTGTTGAGGTCACTGATCCACACTTGCCGGGGTTACAAAAAAGATTTATCAAGCAAGCACGCAAATTGAATCGCTGTGTGATTACGGCAACGCAGATGATGGAGTCTATGATTAAAAACCCAACAGCGACCCGTGCCGAAGTTTTTGATGTTGCCAATGCTGTACTCGATGGTACTGATGCGGTAATGCTATCTGGTGAGACGGCGATGGGGGATTATCCGATAAAAGTGATAGAGACTATGGCAGGAATTATACTGGGTGCTGAACAGGAAAAGCAGTCGCGGGTTTCACATCATCGCATATTAGAAAAATTTACAAATACAGAAGAGACAGTAGCGATGAGTACAATGTATGCCGTAAATCATCACTATAATGGGGTAGATGAATCTCTGTTAAAAAAGAAAAATGATGATAGCGATGATGAAGACGAAGATGAAAAAGTCAAGCCAACTATCCGGGCGATCATATCGTTAACTGAATCAGGACAGACCAGTATTTATATGAGTCGGATTAGCTCGGGGGTTTCTATTTTTGCGCTTAGCGAAAATATTGAAACAATCGGTAAACTAACCCTGTATCGAGGTGTATACCCTGTTTTTTTCAAATCGAAAGAAAAGTGGCACGATCAAATTGTTGCTGAGGTAGTCAGTTTTCTAAGAGAACAATTCCCAGAATATATTAAATCTGGTGATCAAGTGGTTATCACCAAAGGTTCGCAGATGGGTGTCAAAGGTGGTACTAATATGATACAGGTAGTTGATGTAGAGTAGGCAACATGGCAGGGATGAAGTGATACGCAGTAGCGTTTTAATTCAACCCTGGTTGCCAATGATTTATCTCGTTTTATTTATCCCCTCTATTTATCCTCGAATTTATCCACCAGGTCATTTGGTGCGACTTGTAGTATGAGTGGTTTTGATTTTCCATATATATCGGGATCATACATTTCTTCCACATGAGTCGGCATGACTGTAAATTCACCCGGTGCGATTGCCTGTGCCACATAGGACAGGTGATAATTTCCTTTGGGTAAATATTCGGAGTAATATCGCGCCGCATGGTGTAATAATTCCTTATGGTAGAAGCTCCAGTAAGAAAATCCATAGGCTCGCCAGCCCTTGTGAGAAAACCATAAAGAACCCGCTGCATAGGTCGCTTTTGCTTTATTAGCATCAACTTTAGACGCGGTTGCTAAATCGGTATTAACCGGTTCCAGTCCACCAGGAACTGGATCATCGACAACAATAAAATTGCCAGCGGCTGGCAGGCTCAGATAGAGGTCGATGCGCACTAGTTCACCTTGTTTTATTTTCATGGGTGACTTGAGCAGCGTCCATTTTCCATTGCGTTCAACGCTATATTCTCGACGGATTTCTATACCTGCATTAACAGCAGATGGTTTTATATTTTTTAGCGAATAGTGCAGTCGCGCTGCATAATAATAGCGTCCCTTGCCTTTACGTTGCAGGCTAAGTTTCATTTTCTTTCCAGAATCACCCTGTCTGATAGGTCGAGAGAACTCCACTGGTTTTTCACGAAATCCTTTTAACGATTGGCCTCCCATTTTTTGGTCATCTACGAAAGCGGATAGTGTCATATCCGGTTTGGTTTTTTCGTATAATTTGCTGTATTCAATCAGTGCGTTCATGCAGAACATGTTTTCCTGCGTGTTTTCCCAACGCCCAGATCGCTTTCGGGTTTGGCTGATGGTGCGTACCAGTTTAAAAGGCACATCCGTTGCATCGATATTTTCCTGATTTTCGTGGGAAAGGAAGCTGCTCAATATGGAACATTGACTGCGTAAGCTAGAATAGAGTACGCGTTTATATAATGAACTGTTGATTTTTTCAGAGAAAATATATTTTCCACTGGTTTCCTGTGCTGCGTTTTGGATTATGGTTTTTACCTGCACCTGCATTCTTCTTGTGCCGGGAATTCTCACCAGTGCTTGCAAGTAGTGTGCTTTTCCAAACAGACTCATTCGTTTTACATGTTTATGATAGCGTTTTATATCAGCTAAAGTTAGCTTTCCATTTTCCGCTAATGCCGCTAGTGCGACTGCCCGCACCGTCGAACTCATGCCAGGTGAGTAGAAACTTGGCAGTGCTTTTCCTCTAACCATTTGTAACAGATAGCGATGTAGTTTACGTTCAACAGCGACCGGTATTTTGTGGCCATGGTTTCTGAGCCAGTTAAAGGCAATCGCTGTATAAGCACTCAGATACGGACTCACCCGTTTATTGGATGGAATATAATAGGCCATGCCACCATTCGGGGCTTGATGTCTGGCAGCCATTTTCAGTGTTTGCTTTGGCAATGCTTTAGCATCGGACCATTTTAAATCACCTGGCAAATAATTTTTTAGCTGTGAATAGTGCGAAGCCATAACACCTTTGGTTAACTTTTGTTCCCAACAGATATACGGGTACTTCTGTAAATATTGAAATGCACCTTTAAGATTACTGATAACCGATGTTGAGGCAATCAAACTGATTTTGCCTACATCGGTACGAATGTTATCCGGGACTTTTATATTTTCTGAGATTTTGTCTTGAATACTGGTCCCATAGGTCGCGGAGACTTCCATTGATTTAAGTTGATGTATCTTCAATTTCGCCTGGGTGGCATCGCGAGATTTTCCACTGTGCGCCGTGGCAGTAAAGATTATTTTTCCATCGCGTCCTGCTACTAGCGGAAGACCAACGGTAACGCGCTTAAATGGTTTTGCGGTGACAACAAACGTTTTACTGGCGGTTTTCGATTTTATATTACCTTTGGCGGCAATTTGTATCGTTATTTTTTTGCTGGTCTTGGTGCGATTGGTGACGACAAACCTGGCTTCAAAGCGATCATTTTGTACCACCTGATTTGGTAGCGCTGGACGTATTTCAATATCCTGGTTAACGCTGAACTTTCCTTGTCCCAGACCCATACGTTCATTTTTATCGACGGCGATGGCGAGTATGCGCCATCCCGTTAGATTATCTGGTGCGGTAAAACTGATATTAGCTTTGCCCTGCTTATCCGTGCGAATGTTTGCATTCCAATAACTTAGATATTTAAAGAGGGATCGGACCGTTATTTCGGAGTCGGTAGGCTTCCGGTTCTTTTCTAATTCAATGGCCGAATGACCATACACGGTTATTTTGCTTCTACTGCGGTATTGACGGTCGCTCGCCGAAGGCGCTGGTTTTCGTACACTCCTTTTAAACATTTTTTGCTCATAATCGTATTTGCTATCCCCATCCTTAAGTCGGTTTTTGAGTTTTTTTTCCAGTTTTTTACGACTGATCAATTTTAGTAGCAGGTTATAATTAACCATATCAATACTGTCGAGTTTATAAAATCCGCTATAAGGATCATAATAGGCTTTGCCGCCAGTGATTAAATCAAAAACTGCCTCATCCAGTACCGCGACCGCGATTTCGGCGGCGGGTAGTTTACCGTGGCGGGTACTGACCGTAAGGTCAACATTAATAGTATCGCGCGGTTGATAAACCTTTTTCCGGGTTTTTATTTTGATGTCCAGCTCTTTATAAGGGTCCTTAACAAGGAATTTTGCATATCCAACCTTGAAAGCAGGTGGTATCGGTTTGCTATCGGACTGGCTTACAGTGCGAGGCGAGGCGAGTACCACAGAAACATAAAAACCGGGTAGATAGTCTTTTTTAACCGGGATTTCTATAATCTCGATACTATTTTTTAAGTGAATAATTTTTGAGTCAAGTATGCCATAACGTTCTATGGTTAATAAGGCGCTTGCTCCCGGACTGGGGTTCTTGATCATCAGTTTGACTGTATCGCCAATTTTTACCGTGGTTTTTTCTGCTGTAATATCCAGTGCAAACCCGGGTTTGCGTTTCCACTGCATGGGTCCTTCACCCGTCGCCCAGCGTTGCATTTGCGTGCTGTGAGACCGACCTTTTGTGTCTTTAATGATAGCGATATATTTATATTGCCCGGGGTATTTTGGGGTAAAGTGACACTTCCCAGCAGTGGAGGTTGAGAGAATTTTACACTCGGATTCTTTTTCCCACTTAAAGTAACGCTTGGTGATCCAGGTATCATTAGCGCCTTTTTCTTTCTTCGTAAAAGATTTATAACGCTGAATTTCGATGGCGATATTTGTACCGGCAACAGGCTGCCCCTGTTCATCTATGACTATTGTATTTAACGTAGATTTTTTGCCAACTTTTATTGTCCAGTCTTTATGCTTTAAGCCAATATAACGGTTACGTCCGGCAAAGGTCGCCGTGCTTTGCACGGCGATATACTTGCCACGGGTATCGCGAATAGCACTTTCGACAGACAAGCGCCCATAGAGAATAGGGCTGTCAGGGATCTTGAAGTTATGTTTATAATTGCCTTGATTATCGAGCTGCCTGTCTTGACTTTCTAGTGTCCTTGAACCGTAACGCCCGGTCTGGAAATAGTAACCACGCGTGGCGGGGCTATCTGGAGCTAATCCGGTTGGATTCAATCGGGTGGTTAATCGCACTTGGGCTGTACCATAAGGTCCACCCGCATGTAATCGTGCTTCGGTTGCGGTAACCAATTGGTCGCCCGGTTGATATAGCTTAGCGTTCAGTTTGTTTTTTGCTCTAAAAGAGGCGGGTTTAAAATCGGTAACCAGTACGCGTAGTGGCAGGTTTAAGTTTGTTTTTTTGCTGTTGAGCGAAAACTGATACCAGCCGGACACGGCATCTTTGGGCACCTCGAATTCGCCGGCAATCGATCCAAACGCATTAAGTTTTACTTTTTTTACGCTATGAGCGGTTTTGTTTTGCGGGTCTGTTACCTTTAAGGTGTATTCCAATTCACTTGGCGCGGCGGTTAGCCCGGTATTGTTATAGTCGCGGACAAATATTTTATATTGAATAGTTTCACCGAGTTTATAGACGCCCTGAGCTGTTAGTCCCCAGGCTTTTAGCCTTTGTTGCTTTGTGCGTATACGCGCAGAAACGCTTCCTTTGCTCGTTTGATGATATCCTATTTCAAAATTATTTTGAGCGGGTAAAAATGCTACCGATTTATTTTTTTCGACTTTGACAAAACGCAGTTTTGACTTGATGTTGTTATAGCGGTTAAACGTTCCCGATTTTAAATCAATTCTCCCCGGGAGTTTAGCCACACCCTTTTTATCAGTGACCGCAGTTGCTTCTGTTTTTGCATTTTTAAGTAAACGCGACAGCGACCCGATAATAAAAGAGACCTTGGCGTTGGCAACCGGCTTGCCATTATCCATTTGCGTGACCCAAACCAGACTATTAAAATGCCCGATTTTTACATGGACATGATAGGGGGTAATCTGTGCAAAAACAGTGGTAGGGTGTTTGTCTGCGCTTGATCTGGGCGTGCCCTTAAAGTGGCCAACTAATAATCCAGAGTTACCATCGAGCAAATCATTTACTGGAAAATCAAATATTTTATATTGATTTACCTTGGCGCCAGTTTTTATCGATTTCGATAATCCTGACTTGGCATCGCTCTCGGTAATAAAAAGATAAGAGAAGTTAAACTTATTAATATTGACCATAGAAAGCGGGAACACAGGGTTGAAATTTTTCTCTAGGATAACAATATTCTGTGCGATGCTGTAGCCAGGTTTATAGTGGTCGGTACGAAACTTTATATTAATATCTTTACCAAGGCGACGATTAAACAGATCCTTGATCTTATTAGCATCGGCTATTATCTGTAATTTTTTATTCGCCTGTATCGCACCACTGATCGATAACTGATAGTGCCTACCTTTTTGGTGTGGCTGGTTGATTGAGCCGCCATAACCCAGGTGAGGGCTGGCACCGGCCTTAATATTTTCGAGGACTTTGTTCCAGGTGATATTCTCCTGTTTAAATTGTATGGCCTTAGCAACTTGTCGGGTATCAATCGGGGCAGTGAAATTTAAAGTGATGTTATGCTGAGGCGAGCACGCGCCAATTCTAGATGCATTCTTTTGGGTTAGTTTAATCGTTTTTAGCTTGTTGTTGATGCAACTAATACCTTTGAATCTAAACTCAGGAAAGGTGCGAAAATTGACTATCAGTCGTTTCTCCACACCTGTCAGTGGGCCTTGCTGTGATTGTAACCCCGGGTTTACCATTAAGCGGATTTGGCTGTCTTGTTTAAGCGGGATCCGTGGTTCAATATTCCAGTATTTGGCATATTTATCATGACTGCTTTTATTAAGATGAGTAACCTTAATTTTATGTTTGGTGAGACCGGTTTTAAAATTCAGGTATTTTTCTACAGACGTTTTCGATACCGGCATGTTAAAAGTAATTTGTATAACAGGCACGACGGGTGATCGCCAGTTGGAAAATCCGCTATAGCTTACAGCAGGTCTTATGGTAGTAAAAGAATGATTAATCGGCTTGGCAATAGTCCCCCCCTTTTCAGTTTTGATCCCCGGATTAATTGCCACTTGGTATTGGGTAGCTTGTTTTAGCTTGGTTTTACTGCCTAGTTGGCAAGCTAATGTTGATGTATTGAGCCAACGCCATTCACAGTTAATTTCAGGTTTAATAGCGATCGGGATTTCATTGGCATTGCGTTCCATTTTGCCAACCGGTACTACAGGCTGATTAAACTTAAAGACGATCTGTCTTTCGGAGCCAACATCTGTTCCAGAAGGGGTAATGCGCGTTATTTTTAACGGGGCGACTGTTTTGTTAAATTTGCCCGAGTCGAAGGCTGCTATCGCGGGCGCAATAGTCATCATTAGCCCGAGGAGAAACAGAAGAGATAGCTTGTCTTTAATCATTTCATTGTCCAATAGCTTGCAAACCAAATTCTATATTTGGCTTGTTATAGTGATTCTAGGTGATTTAAATATACCTGAGATCAAAAAACATCACAGCAAGAATTGTCCGGTGAGTATCATGGGACTGTAAAATATATGTAAAATTTATAGAAAGGAAAATAGTTTAAGAAAAGAAAATAGTTTGTTGGTGTAAAATTACACAGAATAGCTGTAATTAAATTTAGAAACTCCTATTGGAGTTTCCGGTGTTTGTTTGCTATCCATTCAATGGAAAGAGGCTGACCTTTTTGAGCCGCTTTAGTGTGCCAATGAAATGCCTGTGCCAAATTCTGGTTGATTCCGAGACCTTGAGCATAGAGCATCGCCAATCTGGATTGAGAATTTGCATCGCCTTGAGCGGCGGCATGTTTATACCAAGTGTATGCGTGCTTGTGATTTTGTTCTATACCGATTCCAGAAAGATACATATTTGCTAATTGGAATTGTGCGTCGACATAACCAAGTTGCGCTGCGCGATGGTACCACTTAAATGCCATTGAATAATTTTTATTGATACCCTGGCCACGAAAATACAATGCTGCTAATTGATGCTGTGCTAGCGCATGGCCTTGTGTTGCGGCAAGCTGGTACCATTTTATTGCTTGCGAGTTATTTTTACCTGACCCATATCCATACTGATACATTGACGCGAGTGTGTACTGTGCATTTCTATCGCCGTAGTGAGCCAGCTTTGTAAAGACAGCTCTGGCTTTGTTATAGTTTCCTGCTTTATAGGCTTTTACACCTGAATTAAAATGAGATTTGGCGGTATCATTTTCGACTAAGCGAGGTTTAGATGTTTCGTCAAAAAAATTTAAATTAATTGCATATGACAGATGACTTATGAGTAACAGAATTATTGTTGTAATTAATTGCTTCATTTTATTTCGCCCGGTGGTCAGGGTGTAACGATAGGATATAACGCCATGATATGTAAAACCACTGAATTTATGTAGTTTAACATCAGTTCACTAGGCTGAACTATATCAGAATTTTAGTGCATTATAAAAGAAACAGTAACTATGGTTTTTTATCCTAACAATTTTAGAAAATGGATGGGTCAGTCAAATATTAAAGTAAATCGAATCTTTTCTGTCTAATTTTATCGAGACGGCAATAAACATTGGCTGGAGCCGGGTTTTTAGCAAAAGCAAAAAAAGAAAATATTTGTCGATTAAAAATTCAAATTTTCTACCTGTAAGTCTGGCAATAGCTCGAAAAAACGTATAAAAACTCAAAATTCGCTGATTTATATCGTTTTATTGCCAATAACGGTAGGAAACTGATGCATAATGTCTATATTCTGGTAAATGAAAAGCAGATAAAACTCGCCAGAGTTGGCCATTGAGGTAAATTAGTGTATAAATTAAAGACGGCTAAGTCAGGTTTGAAAAATACCTATTTATTTATTGAGTTAAGGTTTTTTAAGCAGATACAAACGTTGAGTTTTCCGTTATTTTTAGCAGAACTAAAATAAAATTTCTAAAATTCCAGGGCCAGGTGTTTTATGTCAAAATATAATGTTATTTTCCGCCAGTTGCTTATTTTGTCAATTATACTGGTATTTTTACCCATAAATTCATCCCATGCGGGAAAGAAAAAACGCCTTTGGAAGCAATATTATCTATCAGGGGTGGCTGCCCTGAAAGCCAAAAATTATCGTCAGGCCGAACAGGATTTGCAGAAAGCAATTGGGCTGGCGGATAAAAAATTTAAAAAGAAAGAAGAGCGAGCCCAAACCTACTATTATTTTGCCCGCTTGAAAAAAGAAACCAAAGATTATCGAGCCGCTTCGGAGTATTTACAAGTGACGCTTAAAATTCGAAAAAAAAATCTAGGTGAATCCCATCCAAAAACATTGTTAACAATGGATAGCTTAGCAAATATGCGAATCGGCGCGGGGTCGCCACAGTATGCAGAACCAATATTAGACAAACTGATGCAAACTCGTATGCGTCAATTGGGTAGCAGTCATAAATTAGTGCTTGAGACCATTGCGCGACTGGCATCAGTGAAACTAACATTAGATAAACCTAAAGAGGCCGCAAATTTATATAAACGTGCAATTAATATTAGTGCTAAAAGCAGTGCCAATGCAAAGCTGACGGCTAAACTAATGGAAAGTTATAGTCGGGCACTGGTCAAATCGGGTGATCATGAAAAGGCTGAAAAGATAAATAACAGAGTGATGCATATGAGGGCTAAGACTGATAGTGGGGAAGACAAGCTGGCATTTACCGCTACCACAGTATCAAGTAAAAAACCGGCGACCCGGTTTGTGGAGCCAGCAGGATTTAAGCGATTTAAAGCCGGGTTAATAAAACAGAAGAAGTATAACCTGTCTGAAGAATACCAGCATACGCTTTGCAGGGATAAACGTCTCCAGGACAGTATGCTCCATTGCATCGTATACTGGTTTCGTGCCCGGGATGTTCGCCAGAGCAAGAATGTTTCCAGTCTGACAGTCAAAGTCTTAGAATATAAGGATCAAAATACAGCGATTGGTGCAAAAAATAATGTTCGTGCAGCAGCAAATCCGAATACCGGTATTAATTACGAGTGGAATTACTTATTGGTGCAAGATAACAGAATGTATTGGTTGAATGCCGGTTGCTCAGTATCGCAGAAAAAATGGAGTGGCTTGGTCTCGTCTTTTAAAAACGATATTGGCGCGAGAGGCAATAGGGTCTCATCCAGTCTGTCCTGTCGTTGCGGTGGTGGTTGTCGATAGCCGGAAAAAGCAATAGCGCGGGCTGCTCATAAACCATACAATTTAAGTCTGGAATGTAACAATGAAGGGTTATAGCGTCAGGTTTCACACTGACTATATTAAAAATTTTGTCGATAAATGTGATGAAGGGAAATCGCTTCGCGGTAAGTTTGTAAGCACTGGAAGTCTGGTATTAAATGCGGAAGGTATTTTGATCCGTGGGCATTATGGAAAATATTCCAATACATTGCTTGAGCAGTCTTCGATGCTTTTGGGTGGAATAGCCGGTTTTGTAGCAACTATCGTTATATCGCCAGTCTGGGAAAAATCCGCAGACAGTTTACTTTATATTGTCACGCTTTTTTCTATTGTTGTCATATTGAGTGCAGCCGCTGTATATGCGATTGCAAAGTTTTTATTATTAAAAATTTTATACAAATATACATTGTTTACCGTTTTTTGGGACGAAGTGGATAGCTTTTGCTATGCTTACCCGGCGACTGAATACCGAAAGCCGGAGCGTAAAGTACCCGTACTTAGTATTAGTCATTCGGTTGATAGCGATTGTAATCCGGTCATGTTAAGTAGTAATGATGCGGATAATCTGGTATCAGAATTTAGGAGTCGTATTCCAGAAAAGGAAAGTAATGCCAGGGCCAGGTCGTTTTCAGTGACATCAAATGCGAGAAATCGTCGTTCCAATGATCCCCAGGCTGCTTTGAATGAAGGCACAACTATTCGTCATTGCCCATCGTGCAGTATGAAAGTCAAGGTGCCGATCTCGCCACCGGGACCTATTGGCAAATGTATGCATTGCAATGCAATTTTTAAAGTTCATTTGGCCGGAACCGAATCCTTGTATTTGACAAAAAACTATCGGGATGACAATTCAAATATGCAAAGTAATCATCAGCCTGTTTTTAAAGAGTATTATGATGTTATTGGCGTAGAGTCAAACGCTTCTCCTGATGATGTCAAACGTGCATATCGAAAAAGAATCCGTGAATATCACCCCGATAAAGTGGCGAATCTTGGCGAAGAATTAAAACAGCTTGCAGAGAAAAAGACCCGATTGATAAATGAAGCTTATAATGCTTTGAAGCAACAGGGGCGGGCTGAATAATTTATACTATTTTTTAAATGCAAACCAACCATTTGAAATGATAAAGTTTAATCAAAGATTTATTGGCGGTTTTAAGTGTTATTAGCCGTTCCTTTTAGATTATTTGGATTTGAGGTTATTATCTTTTTTTAGTCCGCCCCTCTTTCTACGGTCGGTCAGAAGTTTTTTTTTCACTCCACACCGTGGCTCAGTCGCGAAAAAAAATCTTCTGACTGACCGTAGAGGGGCTTCCAGTGAATTTGATA